>CASBQC010000179.1 GCA_949127805.1 Nostocales cyanobacterium PMM_0081 | reverse complement strand
GTATTTATATTGCTTATAAATGGAAACGTAATTATTATGTATTTCTGCCTTCCCAGACAAAAAATAAGCCCAATAATTCTCAAGCAGAAATAGTTGAAACTCCAAGCGGCGACCAATTAGAGATTGGTTGGGGTGGAGCTCTTAAAGAAATGCCGCCAGTAGTCGCAGAACGAATAGTTTCTTGGAGGATGCATCAAAATAATTTGATATTTGATTTTGATTCAGAAGGGACAACAGTTGTTGCTTTTTCGTCTTCGTCCTTAAGCCCAAAGACGGGAGAATCATTCATCCCACTGTCATTGGGGAGTTTTCCGAATACAACAGAATACATATACGGCAAAACAATTAAGTATAAAATGTCCACATTTAACCCAGGCACAAGCGGCACTCTTAATTCGACTCAAATCCCTGCCGCTTTCTTTGAAATCTGCCGCGCCCTAGACGCAGCAGAAAACACCAGAAACGGCTCCAATCCCGGTCTACCCCCAAGACGAAACCTTTCTACTACAGTTAGTTTTGATACGGGCACAATTGCAGTAGCCGCAACTTTGCCGATCGCGACAAGTATTGAATCTGATGGTTCAATTCAGATAAATGCTCTCGATTATCTAGGTTCATCTTATTCAGCCTTTATCGGTGGCGGCGGTGACTTAAATTCTGATTCTCTTCCAGAAGCATTACTAGAAGTAGCAAGTTTATTGGCTGCTGCTGAAAAAAGAGTAATCCCAACCGAAAATCAGCCAAACAATGTACAGATCCAATTTGATGCAGAAACTGGCACTGCTGTTGTATCTGCGAACCTGCCTTTTACGACTTTAGCTGCTAGTAATGGGGACGTGACTATTCACGCGATCGATTATCTCTAAATTTTTTAGGTTCTACACAGGAGGTAATTAATTAACATGGCAACTCAATCAAAAAAGAGAGGACCACGCGCTACTGTCTTATTTAAATCAGGCACAGGGCAGGGTGCAGGCGCAAAATCTCAATACGTCTACATGCTTAAATCCGTAGCCGAAAAATTAGGATTTAAGATTGTACCCGATGCAACTGTGCCTCGTAAAGCCAGTAAAAATCAGAGTGGTGGTAAAGCTGGGACGGTTTCAGTACGTGGTTCATTTGGCGCCAAACATGTCCAAGTCCCTCTGGGTGGCAGTCGAGCTACCGCTAATCAGGGACCAAAAAATGGTAGCGGTGGGACAAAGACTAAATTCGTTTCCGTGCCTGTACCTTCTAGTGCAAATATTAGCGACATCAAAAAGTTTTTAGGAACTGCTCAGAAAGCACCAAGTTCGTTTGTTAGCCCGAACGGACGTACTTATTCACTTGAAAAATCGAAGTGATTCAAACTCAATTGGTTTTCAAGACTGACTATAGATTTGATTTGAAAAGGATTAAATCTGTAATCATTCCTTACCTCTTTGACAACGAGGCTAGTTTAGTTATTAGTGTTGAAGCTAAAAGTTATAAAAAATCTAGAGATGTTGGAACTGTTGACCAATCATTAATTGACTATCCTGACAAGCTGATAGCTAGCTCTCAATTACTACAACTTGGAAATCAAGAAATTCAATTCCCCCAAAAAGGAAGGTTTCGGCTTATTTTTTACCCTAATTATTCTTTGGGTAAAACGACAATAAAAATTTTGAAACTACTTGATTCACCGATTAATGCAATGGCTTTTAACATTCAAGTATCTACTGAACCTGTTGTTTTGTTAGCCAGTAAACCTAGATTAGGCGCAACTTTCTTAAATAAGTCTGATAGCGTTTTGTTAATCGACTTTGCTACAGACGTTGACAATAACATTGGGGCAGTAGAAATCCTTCCTGGTGGCTACTATGAATTACCTTACAGCTATACGGGCATTGTTTCCGGTCAATTGATTGTAGGTGAAGGAATCGCGGTAGTTAGAGAGTTCATTTAGTACAAAATTAGAATTAACAACATGCCTTTATTTAATCCATCTCAAGTTAGTGTAACGACATCGTTTCCTACTACTAATACTACCGCTACTGCCAGCACTTCTGCTTCTTCCATTACTACCGTTACTCTTGTTCCTGCTAATTCAATACGAAAAGGTTTGACTATTTGGAATAATTCAACCGCTAATTTATATCTAGACTTTGGAATAAACCCCACCACTTCAAACTACGCTGTTAAAGTTACTCCCGGTGGATACTATGAACTTCCTTTTTTCTACGTTGGAGCTGTTAACGGAGTTTGGGACTCGGCAAATGGATCAGCAATGATTAGAGACTTCTCTAATGTGGTTAATGCCGCTCTTTGATACCAATATTACTATTAGCGAGGTGTCGGGGCTGCAAACAGCCCTTGATTCCAAAGCAGCGGCATTACCTGAAGCGTGGCAAGATTTGATCCTGGCAGCGAATTGGATAAATAACGGTGGAAACTTCTCGACTGCTCAATGTAGAAAAATTACTGGTAGCTTGATTGAGGTTAAGGGGACGATCAAGAAATCAACAGCTTTAGTCGCTGGAGAAATTGTTGCAACACTGCCGGCTGGTTATTCCCCAGCAAGAGATAGTTATTTTATTACTTGGAATAGTAACGGCTATTGCCGATTACAGGTAGGTTTAGACGGAACTATTAAAGCAACAGTTACGAGCGCTAATGCTTTAATAGCCTTAAGTTTTATGTTTGGATTAAATTAATAAAAAGCGTCAAGACAATGAAAGAGCACCTTGATATTATTCTAGGAATTGTAGCGCTGATTGCAGTTGTTTATCGAGCCTTTCAAATAGAAACCAAAATTTACGACACAATTGAAGATTTAAAGGAATCAACTAGCAACCGGATAAACACTTTTGAGCGTAGTTTAGGATTGCATATTGCAATTTATTCCGAGCGAAAGGAGCAAGTTGATTATTTGTTACACGCCCTAGATGACAAAATTAATCACAAATCTAATCGGTTTTTTGATGAAATAAAAGAATTCAAAAACGAGCGAAAGTGCAAGTGTGAGTTGGATGAGAACTAAAATGCTGTCAAGGTTAACTGTCAGGTCTGTGGTTGTGATTATTTTGGTAGTTGGGGCTTTGGTGTTGGCGATCGCAGACTATAACTTTCGGGATACCTTTGGGGACTTAGCTAAAGTTGGCGTCGGTGGGTACTTAGGGCAAATGTTGCCAAAAGCAACTAAACGCTCTGGGGATTCTTAATAGATGCCAAAGCCTCGACTACCTCAAAACCTTTAGCCTCAATTAGATTTATTAACTCTTCCCTTGTAAGACTATCATCTTGAAAAACAGCATTTGGATTCACTGCTTTTAAGTCATAGCCGTTAGACTCTATTTCTGCACGAGATACAGTCCAGCTGCGTTGAGATAAATCATGTCTACCTCGCTTTGGTAGTAAGCGGAAAAACTCATCAAATTTTTCCAGCGTCAATGGTATTTTCTTGCTGACTTTGATATCCGAAAGGTCATAATACCAGATGTTTTCCGTTGCTTTCCCTTTAGTAAAAAATAATAAGTTAGTTTTCAAGCTGGTACCAGCATTTACAAACACGCCTGGTGGTAAACTCACAATGCACCATAAATCACATTCAAAGAGCAGCTTATGCTTTGTTTGAAGAAAAGATGATTCATTTGTCCGAAATAAAAATCCTTCATCAACCACAATGCCACAACGTCCACCTGGTTTAAGGCTGTTGATTATATGCTGTAAGAATAATACTTGTGTTGAGCTTGTTTTAAAAGCAAAATTGCTTTGAACTTCTTTTCCTTCCTTACCACCAAAAGGTGGGTTAGTAAGAATTACATCAAAGCACTTGGGAGCGTTTTGAAACAATCCATCATAAATTACTTGTTCTGTAAGCGTGTTTCCATGCCACAAGTGAGGTTCATCAATGCCGTGCAGTACTAAATTTGCTAAGGCGATGGGGTAAATAAGATTCTCTTTTTCCCTGCCGTAAAACGTATTATTTTTGAGTATTTTAGATTGTTCAACAGAAATAGTCGCCATCATTGATTGATGAATAAACTCATAAGCTTGAGCTAAAAAACCACCACTGCCACAGCAAGGATCGTAAACTGTTTCATTTATTTGGGGAGCAATAACATTTACCATCACGCGGATAATCTCACGAGGTGTAAAAAATTGTCCACCGTCGTTAGATTTCTCCCCCATTTTTAGTAATAATCCTTCATATACTTGCGACAAAGCAAAGATATGAGTCAAATCTACATTTTTATTGCTAATTTCATGGATTTTATCTAGTGCATCCAGTAAGTTAGATTCAGTATCAATGCCTACCCGCTCCACACTAGACATGATTTCACTAATAACTTTCTGGCGATGTGTGCAATTGTACTGAGTTTTCAAATTCTTGAGGTATGGAATTAGTTCATTATTAACAAAGCTGATAAATGCTCCAATACTACTCATCTGTAACTCTATTCGTTTTTTACCGTTAGGCGCTGCCCATTCTTGCCAACGGTAAGGCGATATTAATGAAGGTACAAATTTAATATCCAGAATTTCTGCTTCTTTAGCTTCAATAGCCTCTTGTTCATCCAGAATGCGAAGAAAAAGCAGCCAAGTTAACTCTGGAATATATTGCATTGCACCAGCGCAGTTTGAGCGCCTCATGATGTCACAAATACTCTTTATCGCCACGTTGAGGGACTGAGGAGTTTTAAAAATTTTACTAATTTTATCTACTTTTGCATGGCGAGAATGAACCGTATTCATATTTATTTTGTCTGGTAATTTGGAAATTAATATATTCAGTAACAAGGTATTTTCAACACAATTAGTTGTGTAGTTTCACAAAATACCTCTAGTATTACTCTTCACTGGTTTCATCGACAAGTTGCTTTTTTCTGTTCGTAATTACGCCAGAAAATTGAAGATAACGTTGAATGTGTTCGGATAGTTTAAATGGATCGGCTTTTCTAGTTTTGTGAACTAAACGTAGAATTTTACCAGCATTACCCTCATCTTTTTTAAGTTCATTGCGATTCCCTTTTGTCGGAACAAAAATTCCGTCTGTATCTACACGACCACCACGTAGCTTCACGCTTTCGTCTCTTTCATAAGCCAAATCAGCTGCTGGTACGACAACAAAAGAAAAAATACTGGGATATTCACACTTAGTTTTGTTTTCAAGTTCAGCTTTACACCACTCCCATCCAATCAGTACTACAACGTCCTTATCACCTTGAATCAAGCTCTGTAATACTTCAAATCTAGCCGCTTGTTCAACAGAATCTGCATCTACAGCCTTCATTTCAATAGAAGCTGATGGAGCTAAAACTGGATCTCGTAGGTAAAAATCAGGATACTGATGAGTAACTACAAAAGTCAGCCGCAAACTAGAATCAAAACTTCCACGAATTTGTGAGTCTAGCTGAGTACTAAGAGCATATTCGAGCATAGTCCCCAGGCGTGTACGGTATGAGGATAACTGTCGCTTATCTGTAGGAAGAGGTTCTGTTACCCGATCTCGTTTTATCAATTGTCTAGGAGAAAAAATAGTATTCACAGCCTCAATAGCATTTGGCATAAGGAGACTAATAAATTCTGTAAGCTCATCAATACTGGCTTGATGATTAGCAATTTTTTGTCCCAAGTTGTGAATCTTATCTACCATTAATTTATTCAGTCAATTAGAGGAAAATCTGTTAATAAACGTAGTGATAATTTCTCAATTAATGTTAATTGTTCAAGACAAGCATTTTTGGCACGTTCAATGCTATTCATCTGCTCATCCATCGCGTCTGCTAACTGCTCTTGTTTATCTATTAAATTTGGTACAGGAACGGGCAAAAGTAATAACTTTTCCATATTGGCGCGTGGCATCCGAGAACCAGTTGTTTCCTTCATGGCAAATTCGACAGTCTCCGGACGCTTTAGCAACCAAGCTAAATAACGTCTAGAAACATTTGGATAGGGGAGAAGTGGAATTAGTTCTGTAGTGCAACGACCGCAAAAATCTGGTAGTGCAACTTTGTTTAAATAGGGACGTAACTTGCCATAAAGAATGTGCCCCTGGTTAAAAGCAAATGTTGTACTTTTGCCTTCATCTTCTAGGAAATCAGATGAAGTTCGCAAAATTCTACCTGTTTTACTTTCAATATGTTCCATGCTCAAGTATGGCAAGCCGATGCTGGCGTCAGAACCAGGTTGTATAATTTTTCTGTCTTGGATGCACAGTTTATTTAATTGAACCCAAGCCCAATTTTTTGGAAGTTCAAGATGAGAAAAGCTGATGTTTTGTAAATTCATTTGGCTAACCAGACTGTTTCTTGACTTCCAAGATAAACCTCAAGCGACTCCCACTGCTTCTATTGCCGCTTCTAAAGCGATCGCTACATGGGTCCAATGAGTCCCACCTTGACAATAAACCACATACGGCTCCCGCAAAGCACCATCGGCTGAGAATTCTGAAGTACTACCCTCAATAAACGTTCCTCCAGCCATTACTACCTGGCTTTCATACCCCGGCATTTCGTCGGGAACGGGGTCGAGTTAAATATGCATTTTGGGTTAAAAACTCTTTATAAGCCTGATTAATTGCTTGCATTGAGGCTTTTGCAGTTGCAGAATTGTTGACATCAGGATGATACTTTTTTGCTAATTCAAGGTAAGCTTGTTTGATATCACTGCGATGATTGCCCGGATCTACACCTAAGATTTCCCACCATTCCCCAGATAATATTGGGTTAAGTACGGATTCATTAAAGTTTTGTTTTTGATGCCAAATCTTGATGCTTCCACCGCTACCACCACTTACCAATATTTTGCCATCAGGACTGAAGGCAACGGGACTATACCCAGAAAGAGTTTGTAATACTTCCCCAGTTTGTAGGTTCCAAAGTTTGATAATGCCGTCTCTGCTGCTACTAGCGAGAGTTTGTCCATCTGGGGTTATAGCAATAGATAAAACCGCTGTTGAGTGCCCGGTCAGCGTGTAGAGTAGTTCCTCAGAGTGGAGATTCCACAGCTTAATTGTGGTGTCTGTACTCCCACTAATAAGAGTTTGATTATTAGAACTAATAGCAAGTGTATTAACTGTTGCCAAATGTCCGGTAATAATACAGCGCTGTTGCCAAGTTTTTACATCCCAAAGTCTAATAGTTTTATCGGCACTGCCACTAGCAAGGGTTTTAGCGTCGGGACTGAAAGCAACAGACAAAACTGTATCTGAATGTCCATTCAAAGTGCGTTTGATTGTTCCTATCTCGTGTCCCCAAAGTCTAATAGTTTTATCGTTACTACCACTAGCAATAATTTTTCCATCAGGGCTAAAAGCAACTGAATAAACAAAACCATTATGACTATAGGGAGAATTTAAATAAAAAAATGTCCTGATAAATTTTCTTGTATCTAGCTGCCAACTACTGATTTTACGATCTACACTACCACTGACAATCTGCTGTCCATCAGGGCTGATGGCAACAGATAAAACTGCCTCTGCTTGTCCAGAGAAAGTATAAAGCCATTTTCCTGTTTTCAAGTTCCACAAATTAACTTGTCTGTCATTGCTGCCACTGATAAAGGTATTACCATCGGGACTAATAGCGATCGCATTCACTGCGGCTGAGTGACAATGAAGACTATGTACACATCTCCAAGTTTCAAGTGGCTGGGTTTTCAGAGATGCTATTTCTGGTTTGATGTTCGGAATAGAAGGTTTCGGTGTGACAAATTGCGCGGAATTTGTTTGAGTTTTTTTCTTTAATTTAGCCTTGAGTGCTTGTAACTCATCTTCAACTTCCAAAGCTGCAAATTGTTGGTTGAGATCCTCCCCAGATAAAAATAAATCTAACTCGATAACTGCTGCGGAATAAAAATCCATTTGCAAAACTTTTTCTTCCATCCGCTCAAAAAGCTCTGCCGGAGTTTCACTAATTCCAGATTCGTCTAACAGTTTGGCAATACCATAAGCTGCAAGTCCAACCACTGCACCAACTCCTGCCATTGGTACTGTGCCAATACCAAATGCCAAACCTATTTTTGGTGCTACTAATCCCATACCACCAATGACATTAGAAAACCCAACACCACCGATCGCACCAATTCCCATTGCACCGAAAGCAGCAACATCTCCCTGTGCGATCGCATTAATTGCACCATAAGCAGCTGCACCAGCAACAGCACCGGCACTAAGTATAGGAACTGTACCAATTCCAACTGCTCCAAATCCTCCCGCTAATCCCATCCCACCGACAGATGCGGAAACACCAGCACCTGCCACGCTTCCTCCTGCTATGAATGCTGCACCTGTTCGGTTCTGTTGTGTCACTTGTTTTATTTATAGGTAGTTTACATTGCTTAATATTTAGACTCAATTTGTAATGACTTCAGCCAGAAAGCGTCCATCCTCTTCTTGTTCAATTTCTATGGTCTAAAACTACACCCTCATAAACCACTGGAATCATAACCTGTCTTCTAACCCGTAACTTTCGCCTGCGTAATTCATGATCCATAACCGTCTCATAAACTGATTCCAATAAACCGGGTCCCAAAGTCGTGTGAACCTTGTAAGCAGCATCCACAACCGCTCCCGAAATCTCATTCTCAATCATCCCTCTGTGCCTCTGCGCCTCTGCGTGAGACAATCTTAACTTAAGCTTAAGCTTCTCCCACAGCTTCGATCGCTGCCTCAAGCGCGATCGCTACATGGGTCCAATGAGTCCCCCCCTGACAATAAACCACATACGGCTCCCGCAATGGACCATCGGCGGAAAACTCCGAAGTACTACCCTCAATAAACGTTCCCCCAGCCATCACTACCTGGCTCTCGTACCCCGGCATTTCATCGGGAACGGGGTCTAGGTAGGAACCAACGGGAGAATTCTGTTGGATGGCTTTACAGAAAGCAATCAGCTTTTTCGCGGAACCGAGTTTAATTGATTGAATCACATCGCGACGCGGCGCAAAAGGTGTTGGATTCACCGGATAACCGAGTTTATCAAACACATAACCAGTAAGATGAGTTCCTTTCATTGCCTCTCCCACCATCTGTGGAGCGAGAAATAAGCCTTGGAAGAGGATGCGATTTTGGTCGAAAGTCGCACCACCATAACTACCAATTCCCGGTGCGGTAAGGCGACATGCGGCTGCTTCTACTAAGTCGGCGCGACCAGCGATGTATCCACCTGCGTTGACAATTGTACCACCTGGATTTTTAATTAATGATCCTGCGATTAAATCAGCACCGACGGCTGTGGGTTCTTGAGTTTCGATAAATTCGCCGTAGCAGTTATCGACAAAACAAATGGTGTTGGGATTTTGCTGTTTTACTAACTGAATGATTTTTTCAATCTCAGCAATTGATAAACTTGGACGCCACGAATAGCCACAAGAACGTTGAATTAATACTAAGCGAGTATTATTTTCTACCCCTTGGCTTAAAGCTTGCCAATCGATAGTTCCTTCAAGGGTAAGATTCAATTGTCGGTAATTTATGCCAAAATCAAGAAGAGAACCTTGATTTTCACCCCGTAAACCAATGACTTCTTCGAGAGTATCGTAGGGTGCGCCCACTACAGCTAACATTTCATCCCCAGGACGGAGGACACCATATAAAGCACAAGCGATCGCATGGGTACCAGATACAAACTGCACCCGCACCACTGCCGCTTCAGCACCCATCACATCCGCAAAAACTTTATCTAAAGTTTCTCGTCCTAAATCATCATGACCATAACCACTTACACCAGCAAAATGGTGTGCCCCTACACGGCGATCGCGAAATGCATCCAGCACTCTTTTCAGATTATGCTTGACCTGAGTGTCAATTCCAGAAAAAATCTGTAACAGTGCCTTTTCTGCTTCTTGCAGCACATCAAAGCTGTTCATCTGTTCCTCTTTCAAAAAAAATACACATGCGGATCTTTCGATCTCGCGGTTCTTAACGTTCAAAAATACCTACTCAGGTGATTACTGCATGACAATTGCTGCCTCAACTAAATCTCAAATTAACTGGGTTAACACCCTCTTTTTCCTGGCTCTGCACATCGGAGCTTTATTCGCACTGCTTCCTAGTAACTTTAGCTGGAAAGCTGTTGGTGTTGCTGTATTTCTATACTGGGTGACTGGTGGCTTAGGTGTTACTCTAGGATTTCACCGTCTTGTGACTCACCGCAGTTTTCAAACTCCCAAATGGCTAGAATATCTTCTCGTATTTTGCGGGACACTCGCTTGTCAAGGTGGACCCATCGAGTGGATCGGTACACACAGAATACACCATTTACATTCTGACCAAAAAGCAGATCCGCATGATTCCAACGAAGGCTTTTGGTGGAGTCACATGGGTTGGCTAATTTATCACTCCCCTGCTCATGCCGAAGCTCATCGCTTTACTAAAGACCTCAACGACGACCCAGTTTATCAGTTTTTCCAAAAATATTTTATTGTCATCCAATTTGCGTTGGGTGGACTGCTTTTGTGGCTTGGTGGTTGGTCGTTTGTCGTTTGGGGAATTTTTGCTCGCATTGTCTGGGTTTACCACTGCACTTGGTTGGTAAACAGCGCTACACATAAATTTGGTTACCGCACGCACGATTGTGGCGATCGCTCAACTAATTGCTGGTGGGTAGCTGTTTTAGTATTTGGTGAAGGTTGGCACAATAACCACCACGCTTATCAATACTCGGCTCGTCATGGGCTGGAATGGTGGGAAATCGATTTAACATGGATGACAATTCAACTGCTGCAAGCACTCGGTCTGGCTACGAATGTAAAGCTGGCACCAGTAAAATAGCAAGTCAACTGAAGTATGAAGTATGAAGTATGAAGTATGAAATTACCCCACCGATTCCGGGATGGGGCAATAAGTTAGGAAAAAAGCTTGATTTTTTTCGCCCACAAACGCTAATGCGGCACGAAGTGGGGGGCGAGGCATGTACTGAGTTACTTTTTCATCCTTCATACTTAACACTTCATACTTATGAAGTCAATAAACTTTTGACTATTGACTACTGACTCATCATAAAATACTTTCACCAATATAGATTCGTAAATCCCGAAAAAGCGGACAAAAGCGATTTACTGGTGCGCTATGCTCAGTTAAGTTGCTATAATGCAAAGCGATCGTATAATGTTACGAAACTTTGCAATCAGTCTGTAGAGAGGCGAAAACTCGCGTCTCTTAATCGGTAGTGTGAGGTTTGTTGTCTATCAGGTATTCATGACTACATCAACAATCAACAGCCAACAAGAAGCTCGTGACTTTGATAATTCCGACCTGAAGCTTAAAGATATTATCAAAACCCTGCCACGAGAATGTTTTGTGCAGGATCGTCGCAAAGCTTGGACAACAGCAATAATCAGTGTCTTGATGGTAAGCCTTGGCTACTTAAGCCTGATATTTTCTCCTTGGTTTCTCTTACCCGTAGCGTGGCTTTTCACTGGAACCGCGTTGACGGGTTTTTTTGTGATCGGACATGATTGTGGTCATCGTTCATTTGCCAAACGTCGTTGGGTAAATGATGTGGTCGGGCATTTCTTTATGATGCCGTTGATTTACCCGTTCCACAGTTGGCGTATAAAGCATAATTATCATCATGCTCATACCAATAAGCTAGACGAAGACAACGCTTGGCATCCCATTAGACCAGAAGTGTTTCAAGGTTGGGATAAAGTCAAGCAGTCTGCCTTTCAAGTATTTATTACTAAACGCTTGTGGTGGGTAGGTTCAGTTGGACATTGGGCAGTTGTACACTTTGATTGGCGAAAGTTCCAAACTAAAGAGCAATCGAGTGTTAAAGTTTCTGTGGCTGTGGTAGCTCTTTTTGCTGCGATCGCTTTCCCAACTCTGATAGCTACAACCGGTATTTGGGGTTTTATCAAATTTTGGCTGATACCCTGGCTGGTCTATCATTTCTGGATGAGCACTTTTACTATTGTTCACCATACCGCTTCAGATGTTCCTTTCCTGGAAGCTTCTAAGTGGAATGCTGGAATAGCGCAGCTATTTGGCTCAATTCACTGCGATTACCCACGCTGGGTAGAATTCCTTTGCCACGATATCAATGTTCACGTCCCCCATCACATTTCTACTGCTATTCCCTCTTATAATTTGCGGATGGCTTATCGCAGTATCCAAGAAAATTGGGGCACGTATTTACATGATGAATGTCGGTTTTCTTGGTCTTTAATGAAGCAAATTACAGACGAATGCCAACTTTACACAACCGATAGTGGCTATAAGTCTTTAAACGACCATTACGCAGGACGATAAAAAAGGCTGAAGTGTCAAGTATAAAGTGTGAAATAAATACAGATTTTCATCTTTTATCCTTCATACTTTCAAATAAATTCTGGCAATCATTTATAAACATCAAGTGTTAAAGACATTGCCAGATAATTTTATTTTGCAAAAAATTGAAACATACCTCAAACAATCCGTTGCAGAGGTTAAATTTCATGCGTCCAAAAATGTCCGGTTCATTGACAACAACAAAATCAAGTGCAATTAGATACCATTAAGTTAGATAATCCTCAGAACTCGGATGAGGATACAACCAACCTGCCCTTCACCCTTGGTGATTTGAAAGCTGCAATACCCGCTGAATGTTTTCAGCCTAATGTCGGCAAATCACTGTATTATTTTTTTCAAGACATCTTGATTATTGGTCTGCTTTATGCAGTAGCTCATTACCTCGACTCTTGGTATTTCTTTCCAATTTTCTGGGTAATGCAAGGAACGATGTTTTGGGCTTTGTTTGTAGTTGGACATGACTGCGGACACCAATCTTTTTCTAAGAAGAAATGGTTGAATGATTTAATTGGTCATCTTTCTCATACACCGATACTTGTTCCTTATCATGGTTGGAGAATTAGCCATAGAACTCACCACTTAAATACTGGCAGTCTCGAAAATGATGAAAGCTGGTATCCTGTGAGTCAATCGCACTACAACGAAATGGATTGGCTGCAAAAAATAGGTCGATATTATGTGTTTTTATTGGCTTATCCGGTGTATTTATTTAAACGGAGTCCTAATAAAGAAGGCTCTCACTTTCACCCCAACAGCCCACTTTTTAAACCTTCAGAAAAATGGGATGTCATCACTAGCAGTATCTGGTTAATTTGCATGGTGAGTTTGCTAGCTTTAGGAACTTACCAATGGGGTTGGATGTGGTTGTTAAAATACTATGCTGTACCCTATCTTGTGTTTGTTATGTGGCTCGATTTGGTGACATTTTTGCACCACACTGAAGCCGACATTCCCTGGTATCGTGGGGAGAATTGGACTTTTTTGAAAGGTGCTATTTCTACCGTTGACCGCGATTATGGTTTTATTAACCATATCCATCATGATATCGGTACTCATGTAGCTCACCACATATTCTTGAATATGCCTCACTACAATTTGAAAAAGGCTACTGAGGCTATTAAACCAATTTTGGGTGACTACTACCGCAAAACTGAAGACCCAATTTGGGTTTCATTCTGGCGATCGTCTATTAGTTGTCATTTTGTCCCGGATACTGGAGATAAGGTTTACTACACTTCTAATAGTAAGTAAATTACTTACAATGTAAAGACGTTCCGCCGGAACGTCTCTACTTTTTGATGCGGCTTTGTGAATTTACTTTTAACTTAGTACAGCTTTGCATAAATTCGTAGCGTTTTGAAACGCAAAGTAACGCAAAGGTAAGCGCAGAGGAACGCAGAGTTTTTTTGATAAATTTTCGTCATGAATTTATGCAATATTGTACTTAGTTAGGATAAAAGCCAATTATACATATTGTAGAGACGTTCCGGCGGAACGTCTGTACGAATTTTAAAACCGCCCATTTCCCTGCACAATATGTTTAACAGTCGTCAAGGTTTCTAAACTAATCAAACCGCGTCGATGACCTTTTTGATTAGACATTCCTAAAAATACTGAATCTCCCCGCGAGGGGTTGCGAGAAAAGCGCGGGGAAGCGTTGATATAGGTAGAAGCGCTGTTAACTCCTAAAGCAAATTGGCGACTTTCCTGATATGATTCGGTGACAATGCAGTCAGCATGACCGCTGCTGTATTGATTAATCCAGGCGATCGCGACTTCTAAACTATCCACCAATTTAAAGGCTACTGTCTTAGTTAAGTAAGCACTTCCCCATTCGTTATCTTTAACTAGCTGCAATTGCGGAAAGGCTTCTACTAGTTCGGCATCTGCTTTAATTTCAAAGCCTTTTTCTTTCAAGCTGTTCCACAAAACCGCTAAAGATGACGGTAAAGCTTGGCGATGAATTAATACTTTTTCTATGGCGTTTACGGGGTCTGGTTCGCTTTGATAGCTGTCTAAAATGACCGATCGCACCATTTCCAAACTGCCATTCAGCGACCAGTAAAGGTAACAGTTGCCCATCCCTGATTTTAACACGGGGACGGTTGACTGTCGCACTACTTGTTGTACCAAGCTAGAACGTCCATAGGGAATGACTAAATTTAGGTATTGATCTTGGGTGACTAAATCTCGAATTGAAGCCCCATGTTCGGCGCTGACTAATTCTAAGCAACCTGATGGTAAACCAACTTCGGCGATCGCATTGGTTAGGGCGTTAGCGATCGCCCAATTTGAATTGCTGGCTTCAGTTCCACCTTTGAGAATGATACTGTTGCCGGTTTTGATGCATAAACCCGCTGCGATCGCTCCTAAATCAGGAAACGCTTCATAAATAAATGCAATTACTCCCAAAGGCATTAACTGCGAGTAAGTTTGGGAGTCTTCTAGTTGATAGTCGGCGTTTCTCACCCGTCGCAGCGGATCTGATAATTCCCCCAACCTTTTGAGAATTTCTACAGTCTTTTCTAAACGCTGTGGAGTTAGCTTCAGCCAGTCCAGAATCAAGTCTGGCACCGCCATTTCTCGACTCGCTTCTAAATCTAAAGTATTTGCCTCTAGAATGTCATCAAACGAGCTTAAAAGCGCCTCTGCCATCGCCAATACAGCGCGACTGCGATCTGCTCCTCTGGTGATGCCCAATTTGAGGGAAGCTAGATAAGCGCGTTTAGCGCTTTTCATTGGTTCGGGGGGATCGTCAAAAACTTCAACTGTCATTGAGTTAACGTCTGTAGGTTAGCCAGACCATCAGTGCGGGTAAGATAGCCAAAAGCACCGCCACCATTGCCCAAGCAATAATGCTGGAACCATTTGCCAATCGTAATGCTAATGGTAGCCATATAATCACTAGCACGAAAATGATACTTAGCGCTATCGGCAGATAACTTTCTCCAAACCGAGGATGCACAACATGCCAACTAGAACCTGTCCAGCGCCAAGCTCGCTTGTAGGGATAGGTGGTGGAAAGTTGCTCTAACACAATCCCATTATCTTGCACGACAAAGATTTGCTGACAGCGATCGCAACCAAAGGCATCTGTCAGCGTAATCGGAATTAAGCGCCCCCGACGACGACAGGGGCACGGGTATTCATTGTTAAAATCTATTTTTTCGGCTTTTTGAGATTGCACAACCGATTTAATAACTTGAGCGTGTTTATCAAAATATGCTACAATAACAAACCTGCCAAATTTCTTTGGGGGTAGCTACCCTCGTAACAACTTTTTATATCAATAGCGTAGGTAGAGAAAACTTGCCACTATTTATCTTAATTGATTTGCCTATTTAGCAATGGGATGTCTGACCGGAGAATATTTGCTAGTGACATCTCCTACACTGAACCGAAGCGGTTACAGTGTAGGCTTCC
>CASBQC010000178.1 GCA_949127805.1 Nostocales cyanobacterium PMM_0081 | reverse complement strand
GAATATCGATCTGACGTTTGCCAATAAGTAAAAAAACTTACTTATGTATAGGATCTGTTGATCCAATAATTTTAAGTAATTATAAAATTCTGTACAATAAAATAAGGTTAATTTCATGTACATAGTGGTTCAAAAAGCACGTAATAGAATAATAAGGAAGTTAACGGAAATACCATTTGTCCAAGCCAAATCTGAGCTTGTTTATCAGAAAGCGCTGAAAAAACATCTTGTCAATCTACCTGTTCTTTCAACAAGCGATCGCACTTTAGTTGAGACTATTAAACGTGATGGAATAGCAATTACTTCATTATCAGCCTTAGGAATTCCTTCTAATCCTCGTTTTTTCCAGGTTGCCAAAAAGCTGATGTCAGAAATACCAAAAAGTATTTCTAGTGAAAAAAACGAGTTTGTTGTTCATGCTACTTCTCAACAAATCATGGAGCATCCAGAGATTTTTTTGTGGGGAGTTGAACAACGTTTACTTAATATCGTCGAAAATTATCTTGGCTTACCAGTAGCCTATCAAGGCGTATTTTTTCGCAGAGATATCGCGAATGAGGTGGCAATACAGTCAAGACTGTGGCATGTAGATTTGGAAGATAAAAAAGTCTTGAAAATTATTGTTTATTTAAATGATGTGAATGATGATGGAGGTCCCTTTCAATATATTCCCCAGTCTTTAACCTCAACAGTCGTTCGGTCTTTAAAATATCGTCCTCGCTACATAACAGAGGAAATTATGCAACAAGCACTATCTCCATCCCATTGGAAATCATGCACAGGAATTTCTGGTACAGTAATTTTCGCTGGTACAGCTGGTATCTTCCATCGAGGAAAGATACCTCTAGCTGACGATAGATTCGCTGTCTTTTTTGATTACACTTCTAGACAACCAAGACAGCCATTTTACAGCACATTAACTCTGCCTAAAGAAAATTTACGATCGTTAGTCAAAAATCTTTCGGAAGCGCAAAAAAATTGTGTATTTTGGCAACAACATGATAAGATTTGAGTGACAAAGACTGTGTTCCCTTTTCCTTATTAGCGCAAATAAAATAATAATCCAATTCCCGCGATCGCTGTTACCACACCAGCGATCGCGCGAAAGCTCACTTTTTCACCCATGCAAATAGCCAAAGGCATGATAAACAACGGACTAGTCTGCAATAAAGTCAAAGCGATTCCCGCTGGGGTAAATTTAATTGCCGTCTGCTGCAACCAAATACCTAAATAAGTTCCGCAAAAGGCAGCAAAACAAGTTGCTATAATTACTCGCATTGATTGCAACTCCGAGAAAATTATCCTACCCCGACGCCAAGATAACCATACTAACGGTAAAAGAATCAACACCCCTGCAATCAACCGAAACAAAGATGCCCACAAAGGTGGAATGCTGGTATTGGCAAGTGCTGCACGGGAAAGAACACCCCCAATCGCATTGGCGATCGCTGCTAATAAACCAAAGCCGATTCCTTGCCATAGTTGCGTTGAAGAACTACCGTTTGTATCGGGTAATCTTTCTGTCACCACCCAACCAACTCCCACAATAGTAAGCAAAATGCCGCACCAAGCACTCACATTCAGCTTTTCTTGAAGAAAAATCTGCGCGATGATTGCCGTCATTGGTGGTGCAAGAGTTCCCATGAGTAAGGTCCGACGCGCACCGAAAGAATTTATTGCCGCAAGAAAGGCTAAATCTCCCAAACCAATACCAATCACCCCGCTGAGTAACAACAGACAAAGGGGAACAATTGTCACGGTTGGGAAAAATTCTCTCCGCACAAAAATGGTGATTGTCAGCAAAGCGATCGCAATTATCCCTTTGAGCAAATTCAGTTGCAATGGCGGAATACGTTGCCCCAAACGCCCATACACCACCGAAGCTACAGCCCACAAACCAGCCGCCAACAAAGCCGCTACTTCACCTTTAAAATCTGTGAGTGGGATATTGAAAAAATTATTAAAAATAATCTGCACCCCTTTGTTTAATGCCTAAAACTATTTAATAATACCTCAAATATTTTTTTATACCTTAGCACTCGTCAGTTCAAAGTGCTAATTTGTTAGGTAATTTTAACACCTAAGATATAGAGATATATTTAACTTTTTTTTGGCGATAATATTTTGTATAATCAAAACAATATAGAATTAATTAACCGGGACAACTGCAATGAAGTACTCTTTTGATATTGTAGGTGTATCTCCAGTTTTGCAATTTTTTAATCATCAACAGATTTGCCAAAAACCACAACACGAAGGGGTAGAATACATAGGAACGCATAAATGTACCCTTGATGCGTTAATCGAGTCTGTAGAACCGGTTCCGCCTAAATGGAATTGGGATTTGGATCAAGTAGTAGATACGGTGATTCAGTTTTGGTTGAACAATTCAGATAGTATTAGCTATTGGAAATCACGTTTAACTGATGCTGGGACCGATAATTTACTAGTGGCAAGAGTTGCGGATATCAAGGCTTTACAATCGGAATTTGAATCTTTGCTTGGTAAAAATTGGTAATCATAGCGTTGCTGAACAAAACGCTCTTAATTGTCATTGTGAGAATGTAGGGTGCGTTACGGCTTCGCCTAACTAAAACCCTTATTTGTAGAGACGTTCCTGAAAAACGTCTCTACGATAAATTTGTGATTCATACCCGCTCTTCAGCAACGCCGAAACGCGCACCTCGATGTTAAAGTTTTCGCTTTCATCAATTATTAAAGTGGCGAGGGCACTGTTGACAATCTAGAATTACTGTGATATCCAAGTGGGAGCATCATTTAAAAAGGCGTTAGTCCATCGCCGCCAAGAGACTTGCTAACGTCCTTGACTAAAACACATAAGGATAACATATATCATGTCACAAAATACAGATTCCAGTGATTCCGTTTCCTCTTCTGGTGCGATCGCTTACAAAAAACGCCTTAGTTCTTGGGCTGTTGCTCGTTTACTTCCGAATACGCAACAGGAGATTATCGCTCGATTCCGCAATCAGTCTGATGCAGAAGGACATTTGCGGCTTTTACGCCAACTGACACCTAATGTCAGCTTGATGGTAGTTTTTGATTGTCAGAAAAACGAAGCTGTAGTTTGAACTTTTGTGTAATAACGTACATCTACTGATTTGTAATAAAACGTAACAATAAGTGGTTTGAAATATCTATCTCTGGATGTTTGACAAAAAGCCACTGTCCGAAAAAGACAGCCAAGATATGCAGGGGGTTTCCCATACCACTTTGCTGTTGTCAAAGTGGCGGAGAACTACGTTAGAATTTTGTTGAAACTTGGGTGCTAAAAGTAATCTGAGGGTCATTTGACCAAAAAAAGTATGAAGGCGATCGCATTCATAGTGAAAGAGAAGGATGAATTTAAGAAATCGGTACAATCTTTATTATTTATCTGTGGATAAAAAAATAAAGTGTCCTTGTTTCAAGCACCATTATTTATTTATGGGGTTTACTTCACCCTTCTCCAAAAAAGACGCTGTGGAGCGTTCAGACTTCAAACTTTATCATGAGAGTTGACCCTCAGGACTTGGTTCGTATTAACTTTGTTTACGAACAAAACAAAGTATCGCGGGTATCCCGTCCCGTTGTGGGATTTGTACCTTTGGCGATTTTGCAAAGCTTGTTTTGCTCATCCCGACGCAGCAGCACATCAGTAAAATCTGCCCCGTCAATAATCGCACCATCAAACCTAGCACTAGCGGCAAAGGCACCTTCTAAAACCGCATTTGTCAAATTCGCTTTTATCAAACGAGCTGAGTCTAGAGTCGCATTTGAGAGATCGGCACCCTCAAAATTTACCGACTCTAGATTTGCCGCAAAAAAGCTGACACCGCGCAAATTAGAATAGCTAAAGTTGCTAGAGCGAAGATTAGCTTTAGTAAAGCTAGAATCTGTTAAATCACGTTTTGAGAAATCAGCTTGGATCAGAATTTCTTTGTTATATTCGAGCGCAAAAGCGTTTTCAGCAGAATATAAAGATGCCGCGATCAAAACTGATAGCCAAAGCAATAAACTGAGTATGCTTGCCCAAATGCGATCGGACTTACGCAACTGGCACATAATCTTACTCGTAGTAGGCACTAAAGTCCCTAGAATAAGCGAAGACAGCGCTTCTACGAGTTTATATTTATGTTTTTCGTGTGACAGTTGGGTAAGTTCTATGTGATTCACTGTTTGACTCTGCAACCCTAACTGAGTTGGGGATTTCGTAAAAGCAATTGTTATGCGATCGCTATTTATAGAATTCATGCTATTTTTAACCAATGGCGAATCCTCCTTCATCTCATTATCCCAATATCGGTACTTTAGGAGAAGACCTAGTAGCACAATGGTTACAATCCAATTGTTGGATCGTTCTCCACCGTCGCTTTTCTTGTCGCTGGGGAGAAATTGACATCATTGCCCAATTTGAGGACAGGAAACCAGATCACTTGATGCTGGCATTTATTGAAGTCAAAACTCGCAGTTCTGGTAATTGGGATGCAGGGGGAAGAAGCGCTATCACTCCACAAAAGCAAGCTAAACTGTGGCGTACAGCGCAGATGTTTTTATCAGAGTATCCTGACAAAGCAGATTATCCTTGCCGATTTGATGTCGCCATAGTACAATGTCAGCGAATCTCAAAAAAGCTCCGGGATTCAGTTATACCTAGCCAAAAAGTTCTAGCTATAACCGAAAATCGGGTACATCAGTTAACGCTGCAAGAATACATTCCCGCAGCTTTTGATTTAAATAGCTTTATCACAATAACTAATGGCTAATAGCTTTTCCCCCGATCAGCTATTAGCCACAATCATTCGCTTGGGTTAATTTAATAATATACTAGCGTCAAAACAATCATGGAATTACGCTAAGGTTTCAGGACAGTAGCCCAGTCCCCGGACAAACTGTTGTCTAAACGCTTCAATTTCGTCTTTCTCTGGTTTTCCATGAGAAACTATTGCTACTTGGTAGCGACGCATCACGTCAACAGGACACTGCCCTGCTTCCAAACTCCAAAGTGCCATTTGCACTCGCATTGGTGGCTCGTAAGTAATTCCTAATTCATTGAAGAAAGCCCGAAAATCGCCATCTTCTTGGGGTGTAACATTACCCTTTAATTTGACCCTAACCACCCAGCCATCAATCTGATGAATTACGGTGACGAATGAAACAGGTGTCTGGGGTCTGCCGTGGAGGTGTTGAACCACCCTTAAAGTTAAACTGGCATTTGCCAGGTAATACAAATATTCCATCTTGGTGCTTGGATCAAAGACAATCCTACATTTCTATAATTATAGATAGACCTCACAATTGGCTAGGGTAAAAGCCCCCGTTTTTCGATGGGGAGGTTTACCCAATTTTTATATTGTTGTTTACGTGTTACCTAATAGTATCCATTGTAAAATCTAGGGATGAAATTAAGCGATCGCTTTTGACAAAATAAAATTCACACCAGCTTTTTTCTTTAAAACTATCTTTAGATAGATGCACCCCATACTCCCACTAGTCAACATGAATGGAACACAACCGCCACGAAGCACAAAACATTGACTTAGATCGTTCTTTAGCTGGGTATGACTATGAATTACCTCAAGAACTCATTGCCCAAAACCCAGCTGTCCCCAGAGATAGCTCCCGGCTATTATTAGTAAATTCTCCTAATACAGGCAAATATTCAGCACCCTTAGACCACATATTCCGTGATTTGCCCGATCTATTACGCTCAGGGGATTTACTGATAATGAATAATACGCGGGTTCTGGCAGCGCGGTTGTATGGTCATAAATCCACGGGTGCAGAAATAGAAGTATTGTTGTTAGAAGAACGAAAAAACAACTGTTGGTTAGCTTTAGTCAAGCCAGGAAAACGCTTCAAAGTGGGTGCTTCGATTATTTTTGAAGCCAGGGGAGTGGAGGGAGTGGGGAAGTGGGGGAGTG
>CASBQC010000177.1 GCA_949127805.1 Nostocales cyanobacterium PMM_0081 | reverse complement strand
TCCCTACTCCCTACTGTGCTGTATTTAGCTAGCAAAGTTGCTAAAAGTGGCAAATCAATCGGTTTAGAAATATAGTCATTGACACCAGCAGCCAGACAGCTTTCGCGATCGCCTTTCATTGCCATTGCGGTTTGGGCTACTATCGGAATCGTTTTATACTGCTGATTTTCTCGTAGTTGCTGTACTAGTTTCAAGCCATTTTCATTTGGTAAGTACACATCCATTAAAATCACCGCAGGCTGCAACTGTGTGAGAGCTTGCCACATTTCGGCAGCATTTTTTACCCAAATTACTTGATAGCCCAATTTTTCTAGATAAATTTTTATAAGTTTGGCATTGGGCAAATCATTTTCCACTAGCAAAATCTTTGATGATGAGGTAATATTTAAATTAACCCCATTTCCCTCATCTTCCGTAGAGACGTTCCGCCGGAACGTCTCTACCCCCTCTTCTACATCTGCCTCTTTCTGGGTCAGGGGAAGTACGATGCTAAAACGCGAACCTTGATTAAGTTTAGATTCTACTTTCAGCCAGCCACTGTGAATTTCGACGAGTTTGCGAGTTAGGGCTAATCCTAAACCAGTACCTTCATCGCGATCGCAAGCAGCATTGGCAATTTGGAAATAAGGTTGAAAAAGTTCAGTTTGGTCTTCTTTGGAGATGCCTGCACCGGTGTCCCAAACTATAAAATACATAAATTCACCCTTGACGGCTACTTTTAACCCAACGCTTCCTGTGGTTGTAAACTTAAGAGCGTTGAATAGCAAATTTAATAGCATTTGCTTGAGTCGCAAAGAGTCGGCAACGATAGTTGTAATATTCGCATCTACCTCTAGACGCAGTTTCAAATTTTTATTAGCGGCTTTTTCTTTCAGCAATGCGAAAACATTGCTACATAGTTTTGGTACATTTACGGTTTCCCACTGCACCTCTAACTGATTGGCTTCAATTTTTGATAAATCCAAAATATCGTTAATTAAAGCTAGCAGGTGCTTGCCACTAGACTGAATAATATTTAAATACTCTTGATGACGTTCTTTTGTGGGATCGTAGCCTTGGGCTAAGAGTAGTTGAGTGAAACCGATAATAGAACTTAGCGGTGTGCGAATTTCGTGACTGGTGTTTGCCAGAAACTGGTTTTTTAGTTGATTAGTGCGCTCTAGTTGCTGATTAAAGCTTTCTAGATGTTGAGAACATTGCTGCAAACATTTTATTTGTCGCAGTTGAGCCAAAGCTACAGCACATTGATTGGCGGCGCGAGCCATCAATTTTGATGTAAGTTGAACTTGTGGTGCTTTTAGTGACTCGTCCGACGATTCTGTGGCGATAATTAACCAGCTCGCAACACCCCCAAAATCTTCAGCTAACCGCCAAGCATTCGGCGGGTGTTGGTTTTGTAATTGCTGTAAATCTTCAACGTCTATTGCTTGTTGCAAGCTAAATTGCAGCTTTTTTACGGTCTTGGAAATCATTCTGGATGAGGACTCAGAAGCATAAGCTATTTTGCCAACTGTTTCTTGCGGTTGAAACAAAGCGATCGCCACTTCATCGACATTTAAAGCACTATTGAGTTCGTTTACAACTATCTGGAAAATTTCTGCTTCTGTAGTACAACTAGAAAGCAGGCAATCGTTGAGCCGACTTTGCAACTTATTTAAAGTGCATTCGAGCCACAAATCAGCGCGAAGTTGCTCAATTGAGGTCAAAAGTTTTGTACTTGTATCTACCTGAGAATTCTGTTCTGGTAAGCTTGAATACTGCTGCATGGTCAACTACACCGCTGAACAAATATTAGTTTCGATCAAGGTGCGAATAAGGTTTCCTGTATATCGGGATACAAATCCTTTTTATTTATAACTCATAACTAGTAGTGTCTAGTGTAACGGTATGCATAAATGACATTAGTAGAAAACACTCTATAAAATAGCCATAACAAAACAAACTGGCTTTGGTGAACCGATACAATGCTGTAGACGGATACAAGAAGCACACGGGTAGCTTCTAACAGGCATCCATACAACTCACTCATGTGGTTGTAACACATCAATCGACAAAATGGCATTTTTTTTAACTAAGGTAATTAAAGACTGGAGACTGGGGCATCGGGACAGGGAAGGGAGAATTTATCTGATTTTCAATGCCCAATGCCCTTCTATAAAAGTGACTTAAGAATATGAATGCACAACTAGCTCAATTAATTGTTAATGGAATTGCTGTAGGGAGCATTATTGCTCTGGCAGCCGTTGGGCTGACTTTAACCTATGGGATTTTACGGTTATCTAACTTTGCTCACGGTGATTTTCTCACATTGGGAGCTTATTTTACATGGCTCTTAAATAATCTTGGAATAAATATTTGGTTGTCGATGGTACTAGCAGGAGTGGGAACGGTAGCGGTGATGGTGTTGTCAGAAAAGCTGCTGTGGTCAAGGATGCGCTCTATCCGTGCTACTTCTACTACTCTAATTATTATGTCCATCGGACTGGCATTATTTCTTCGCAATGCCATTATCTTGATTTGGGGTGGTAGTAACCAAAATTACAATTTGCCGATTACCCCTGCTTTAGACATTGCGGGTTTAAAAGTGCCGCAAAATCAGTTGCTGGTTTTGTTTTTAGCGATGTTGGCAATTTTAGCGCTGCATTATCTTTTACAAAATACCAAAATTGGCAAAGCTATGCGAGCCGTTGCGGACGATCTAGATTTGGCGAGAGTTTCTGGTATTAATGTTGACTCTGTAATTCTCTGGACTTGGATAATTGCGGGGACGCTGACATCTTTGGGAGGCAGTATGTACGGGTTAATTACAGCGGTGCGTCCGAATATGGGATGGTTTTTGATTTTACCTATGTTTGCCTCAGTGATTTTGGGGGGAATTGGCAATCCTTATGGAGCGATCGCAGCAGCTTTTATCATCGGTATCGTTCAAGAAGTCAGCACCATCATCCCTGGACTGGGTTCTCAGTATAAACAAGGTGTGGCACTATTCATTATGATTTTGGTGCTGCTAATTCGTCCCAAAGGTTTATTTAAAGGTACGATTTGAGCAACACCAAATGTCAAAGTTAGGAGTCACAAGTCAAGAGTGAAAAATTAACAGTTTTTTTATAACTCTTAACTCTTAATTCCTAACTCCTAACTTATAAATCCGCGTCAGCAACTAAAAGTTAACCAGATGGAAGTAAATTGCTGCTATCAGGAAATTACCAGCTAGGAGAAATAAACTGATTCCGGTGCGAAAGGGAAACGGAGCTGTAGCGCCGGTTTGAGCAACTTCTGCGCCGACTTTTGGATTTGCAGGTTTCTTGGCTTGAGCTGTCATAATTTCCTCTCCTAATTACAATCTTCTTAACAAATAGCAAAGAGTCGTCATCTTTAGCGACACTCATCAAAAATATTTTTGTGGATTTTGTACCCTAAAACAGCACCAGTCAACAAAATGTATCATTGGGCATTGGGCATTGGGCATTGGG
>CASBQC010000176.1 GCA_949127805.1 Nostocales cyanobacterium PMM_0081 | reverse complement strand
GTCATATATGCAGACTAAGTAGGTGGAGTCATTTAGATCAAAAAAGAGAAAATTAATTAAGTGAGCTATATCACTCAAAAGTGATGCTGATCTCAAACTATGCAAATTTATCATCGAGATAATGCAGTTTAATCATAATAGTTATTACTGTGTACTAATAATTAGTGTCTTTATTAAAACAAAAAATTATTAAGTGTAAATACTATTATTAAACTTTTACAAAAATTCTTCCTTTTATTACTAAACATACCCGACAATTTTTGTCGGGTATGTTTGACTCGTATTTTAGCTCGTGGTAGCATCAATCCAAAGTTGACGAAGACACAGGGAAGTTGTTTTATGCAAAAGGCGATCGCACACTTAAACCAAACCACCACTGCTTACTTGCAAGCCCTCAAGTGTAAGGAATGTGGCACAGAATATGAACTTAAAGCCAGCCATGTTTGTGAGTTGTGCTTTGGTCCATTAGAAGTCAAGTATGATTACAACGCCTTGCGTCAGACTGTCACCCGTGAAACTATTCAAGCTGGACCAAATTCGATTTGGCGTTACCGTCCGTTTCTCCCGGTCGCTACTGATAATGTTATAGATGTGGGAACTGGTATGACTCCCTTGGTGCGTTCCCACCGCTTGGCGCGTCGCCTTGGTTTAAATAAACTATATATAAAGAATGATGCCGTCAACATGCCCACCCTCAGCTTCAAAGATCGGGTGGTGTCAGTTGCTCTTTCTCGTGCGCGTGAATTAGGTTTCACAACAGTTTCTTGTGCTAGCACCGGCAACTTAGCAAATTCTACCGCAGCGATCGCCGCTCACGCCGGTTTAGATTGTTGCGTATTCATCCCCGCCGATTTAGAAGCTGGTAAAATCCTCGGTAGTTTGATTTACAGTCCTACCCTCATGGCTGTGAAAGGCAATTACGATCAAGTTAATCGCCTTTGTTGTGAAGTTGCCAATACACAAGGCTGGGGTTTTGTCAATATTAATTTACGTCCCTATTACTCAGAAGGTTCCAAGACCCTAGCTTATGAAGTTGCGGAACAACTAGGTTGGGAATTACCCGACCACATTGTTGCTCCTTTGGCTTCTGGTTCGTTGTTCACAAAAATTTACAAAGGTTTTAACGAATTTGTCGAAGTCGGTTTGGTGTCAGGTAAAAACGTGCGTTTTAGTGGGGCACAAGCCGAAGGTTGTTCACCAATTGCCGAAGCATTCCGTGAAGGACGCGACTTTATCAAGCCAGTGAAACCGAATACAATAGCGAAATCCCTTGCGATCGGCAACCCAGCAGATGGCATTTACGCTGTGGAGATAGCTAAGAAAACAAATGGTAACATTGAGTCAGTCAATGATGCAGAAATCATTGAAGCCATGAAGCTCTTGGCAGAAACCGAAGGCATCTTCACCGAAACCGCTGGTGGTACAACCGTTGCCGTACTGAAAAAATTGGTAGAAGCTGGCAAGATAGATCCAGATGAAACTACCGTGGTGTACATTACCGGCAATGGTTTGAAAACCCAAGAAGCTATACAAGGCTACGTTGGCGAACCTTTGACAATTGATGCTAAACTCGATAGTTTTGAACGCGCGTTAGAGCGATCGCGTACACTCGACCGCTTAGAATGGCAACAAGTACTTGTCTAAAGGATGAAAGATAAAGGATAAAGGCTGAAACATATTTATCCTTAATCCTTCACCCTTCATCCTTCTCCCTTGGTGTTAGCCTCTCCCTTTGGGAGAAGGGGAGACGCTACGCGAACGGGACGCTCCGCGAACGCGAACACACTTCACACTTGATCCTTACAAATATGCCAGTAAAAGTTTTAGTTCCTACTCCTCTTCAAAAATTCACCAACAACCAAGCTACTCTAGAATGTAGTGGCAGCAACATTGCTCAACTGTTCGACTCATTAGAGGAAAGCTGTCCTGGTATCAAGTCGCGGTTGTGTGATGAAACTGGACAACCACGGCGGTTTTTGAATTTGTACGTCAATAGCGAAGACATCCGCTTTTTAGAAGGGACAGATACAGCCCTAAAAGATGGTGATGAAGTAAGTATCGTTCCCGCTGTAGCTGGTGGTTGAAAAAGGAGTAAAGTGTAGTGCTTTTGTCAGTCAAGACACAGCTTAAACTAAATTTCAAAGAGCGTGTTCTGATGTCAAAGCACGCTGGAATAGCAAGGTTTACATACAATTGGGGACTGGCTACATGGCAGTCTCTGTACAAAGATGGATATAAACCAAATCAGAGATTATTGAGGACATTTTTCAACAATCATGTTAAAACAAATCCAGACTTATCATGGTTAAAAGAGAAAGGCATTTGCCAGAAGATAACTGAGTTTGCTTTTGAGAATTTGGGAGATGCTTATCAGAGATTCTTCAAAGGATTGGCTGATTATCCTAACTTCAAAAAGAGAAGTAAGTCACTAGGTAGTTTCACTATTAACTCAGGTGGCAAAGCAATTAGTGTTGGTGGAACTCGTGTGAAATTACCTACTATTGGGTGGGTTAGAACTTATGAAGGACTGCCTCATACTAGCACCACTAAATTTACGATTTCGGAACGGGCTGGCAATTGGTATATAAGCTTCCCATTTGAGCAAGAGTTGCCTAAACCATCAGTAAAAGTTGCAGCTGTTGGAGTGGATCTCGGAATAAAGGTGCTGGCTACTTTATCCACAGGGGTTGTCTTTGACAATCCCAAAGCTAGAGATAAAATGAAGAAAAAATTGGCAAAACAATCTCGCCAATTAAGTAATAAAGTTAGAGGTTATAAAAGATATCTCAAGCAAAAGTTGAGAGTTAGAAAAACTCATAAGCGCACCTCTGATATCAGACTAGATGCGACACATAAAGCTACAACTACTATTAGCAAAAACCACGCCAAGATAGTAGTCGAAAGCTTAAACGTCAAAGGAATGATGTCAAATCATAAATTAGCTGGTGCCGTGGGTGATGCGAACTTCTATGAATTTCGGAGGCAATTGGAGTATAAATCCAAGAAATTTGGGTCTGAGATTGTATTTGCTCATCCGTTTTATCCTTCTAGCAAAACTTGCTCAAGTTGCGGTCACGTTCAAGATATGCCGCTAGCCGTGCGAATATTTGATTGTCAAAGTTGTAAGATCAGCTTAGATAGGGATCAGAATGCCGCAAAAAACCTAAGATCGCTCTTGGTTTAAATATTAAACACGGATGGCTAAACCGTGTCTGGACGCGGAGGGTTCTGGAGCCGACTTCACCCGATGAAACGTCAAGTGAACGAAAGATGTCCAAGGATGTCTAGAGTTTATGTAGCAGCTATCCGATCGCTCTATTAGCTAGATAAAGGATTGACCTGAGCAATGGCAGAAGAAACCAATCACAATCAAGCGGGAGAGGTGGCTCCCAGCACTGTTGAACAACAGGCTCCCAGCACCGACTCCCCAGAAGCAACAGATATCCCCACAGCTAATGCACCAGATTCTGAAGCCGCAAATCCAGAAGTAAACCCAAATGCGGCTAAAGCTAAAAAGCCTGCTGCATCTAAGGGAGAAAAGCCGGCAGCTAAGGAAGGAGATGAAGACAAACCCGCAGCAGCAAAAGCGGCAAAAAAAGAGAAACCTCCAGCTCTTGAAGATAAGCCTTTTGTGGAGTTTGTGGAGCAATACTATTTGCCAGCTTTGCAGAAAGCGATCGCTCAACAAGGTGTGCAAGATGTACAATTGAGTTTTGCCAAGCAGAAGCTTTCCATTGTTGGCTTTGATACATCTGAAGAATGCTGGCAAATTCTGGGCAAATTGCAAAACGGTCTGCGCCAGTTTAACTTATATTTCTTAGATGAAGATATTCAAGGGAAAAAAGGGTTTTCTTGCAACGAAGGCAAAAAACCTAGCACTCTTGAATCATTCTTAATCGATGAGCGCAAAATGACACTCGACTTGATGGTGTATGGTATGGTGCAGCGCTTGAATGGTCAAAAGTGGTTAGGTAGAAATTAGTTAGTTGGTTGTTAGTTGTTAGTGGTTGGTTGTTAGTTGAAAAAAGCATAACCACTATTTACGTAAAGACGCGATTAATCGCGTCTCTACAAGAATTAACAAAATTATTAAATTTCGTGAAAGTGATAAGTGACGGCTCCGCTAACGGGGTCGTTATCTATTTTGACATAACCTGATTTAAGCATATCCTTGAGTACAGCTTCAACTTCTGTAAAGCCGGCTCCAGTTGCTTGTACACCTTGCGTTACAGTTAGCGTACCACCGCGACTTTCTGCGGCTTCCAAGAGTTTAACCATCAGTTGATTGCCACTGGGTTGATAAACTTGGGAGGCAACAGCAGCTTGAGTCAACGGCACACCCAAGGGAGACAAACCTGCTTTTAACCTGAGTTTATGATCGTATTCTTCAACCATATTAGATATAAGGAACAGATCAACGAACTGTCCAACACCAAATACACCGAAAGTACACAACCACAACAAACCCGTTCCGATCTTGCCATTATATAAACGATGCAGTCCTCCGAAACCGACAAACCAGGCTCCATTCAAGATATAAGAAATAATAATACGGTCTTTTTTATTGTTACTTTCGACGTTCATTTTGGTTTTATTCCCTTGGATTCGCTCTAGTTCTATTTACGTTGGGCGCGTGCTACTATAGTTCCTGCAATCGATTTACCCGCGATTGGTGATTTTGGCGCTTGGTAGATGATCCAAGGAATAATTACCGAGCTTGCGATCGCCAATTCCGAAAAAATATATATTCTGTTGCAAGTCTTAATCTTAACCCAAAGAATTATTTAGGTAAACTAACCATACTTTTAACAAGAGTGTCAATTGTCACGTTCCCAATTACCAATTACCAATGCCCCATCCTCAATTTGTTGCAACTCTTAACGTAGACAGTAGCTTTCACTACCCCAGCCTTGGTAAACTGATGTTTATACAAATTGATTATTTCCCTGTATTGCGCCTTGTGAGAGCATAACTCAAAGCTTTCTCAGTCGCTCAAAAGAAAAAGACACTTCACACAATCAAGACATGGTAGACTCCCTAAAAAAACCAGGCTTTGAAGAAATGCGTCCAGGGATTAAAACCCCAGCAAAAGAAACCCTGCTGACACCCCGGTTTTATACCACTGACTTTGATGAAATGGCGCAGATGGATATCTCCGTCAACGAAGACGAGTTGAGAGCGATTCTCGACGAGTTTCGCGTTGACTACAACCGCCATCACTTTGTTCGGGATGCGGAGTTTGAACAATCCTGGGATCATATTGACGGGGACACTCGCCGTTTATTCGTTGAATTTCTCGAACGTTCTTGTACGGCGGAGTTTTCGGGATTTTTGCTGTATAAAGAACTCGGACGCCGTTTAAAGGACAAAAGCCCTGTTTTGGCAGAGTGCTTCAATTTGATGTCACGGGATGAAGCGCGTCATGCTGGCTTTTTGAATAAAGCACTGTCAGACTTTAACATGTCGCTGGATTTGGGCTTTTTAACCAAGAGTCGTAATTACACCTTCTTTAAACCAAAATTTATCTTCTACGCGACTTATCTTTCAGAAAAGATTGGTTATTGGCGATATATCACGATTTTCCGCCACTTAGACGCACATCCCGAAGATCGGGTTTATCCGATTTTCCGCTGGTTTGAAAACTGGTGTCAGGATGAAAACCGCCACAGCGATTTCTTTGATGCGATGATGCGATCGCAGCCCCAAATGTTGAACGATTGGAAAGCACGGCTATGGTGTCGCTTCTTTCTGTTGTCAGTGTTTGGCACGATGTATCTCAATGACATCCAGCGTAAAGACTTTTATGCCTCCATCGGTTTGGATGCGCGAGAATACGACATTGAAGTGATTGAGAAGACCAACGAAAACGCAGGTAGAGTTTTCCCGATAATGCTGGATGTCGAGAAACCAGAGTTTTATCAGCGGTTGGATCTTTGTCTGAAGAATAACGAGAAATTGAGTGCGATCGCTAACTCCAACACTCCCAAATTCCTGCAATTGTTCCAGAAGCTACCATTTTACGTCTCCAATGGCTGGCAATTTGTGCGGCTGTACTTAATGAAACCAATTGATACAGCTGCTACTCATGGGGCAGTTCGCTAAGTAATAACAGATTCGCGAAAGCTTTAATGGTTCTGTATTTAACAGAACCATTTTTTTTATGGGAAATCGTCTTTGTACTTTCTTAAGCGCAAAGAGCGCTTAGTACATTAAAGAATTAAAGAAAAGTTAAACTTAAGAGTAAATACTTATAGCGAATAAAATAAACTCAGTTATGACAACAACATTTGTCTATGGCATTAAACCAAATGCTAAAGATAGCTTTGCCATTACTTTTGCGCCATTATCTGTTGAGGAAGCCTACTTGAGGGCTGACGATCAAGCTAATGGTGCGATCGTGGTGATGAGTGGAATGGTTCGCAATCAAACAGATGGCAAAGCTGTGATGTCACTGGAGTATCAAGCTTACGAACCGATGGCACTGCGGGTATTTTATCAAATTGCGGCTGATATTCGCTCCTCTTGGTCTGATGTGAGTCGAGTTGTGATTTATCATCGCGTTGGGCACTTGAAAATCGGCGAAATCAGCGTTTTAGTAGCGGTGGGTTGCCCTCATCGTCGTGAAGCATTTGAAGCTTGCCGTTATGCTATTGATACCCTCAAGCATACTGCACCCATTTGGAAAAAAGAACATTGGCAAGACGGTTCGAGTAGCTGGGTAAGCATTGGTGCTTGTGAAGCCCAAGATTGTTAATAAAGGGAATTGGTAATTGGGAATTGGTAATTGGGCATTAGACATAGGAGTAAAAATTAATTATGCGTTGCCCGAAACCCTTGTAGAGACGTTCCGTCGGAACGTCTCTACGTCTTTTCCAACAGATATCTAATGGGCATTGGTAATAATTCCTTCCCCTTTCCCCTTTAATCTTTTCTCCTCTGAAAAAATGCCCATTTCCCAGCTAATAATCAAATATAAATTCATAAGTTGTTTCAAATATTTACATTTTTCTCAGTTGATATTGCAGTTTGTTAAAGTTTTTTGTATCCCAAACAACTATTCCTTTAGACTGATTAAGAATCGGAAAAAGTTGGGACATCCAAACATGCATTCAGTAAACTTAATTTGTCACGAGTTTGTCGTTGCTGTTTCTTTTGTGGCTTGTATTGCTGGTTTGTTGCTTCTGTGGGATCGCAAGCAGCAAAAAGATGAATGGGAAGAAACCGAGCGAATTCTGTTGAGAATGAGCTTTACGTACTGGCTAGTTTACTGCGTTGCTTTTGGTATTGAGAAAGTAATTTTACCGGAATGGTCAGCGGTAGTGATGTCGTTGAGAATGACGACAGCGTTGTCATATTTATTAACATTTTCTTGCATTCTCAGTCTGCCACTACACAAATTTGCAGTGCATCACGTAGAGGAATAGTAATTTGTCGTTTGTGATTAAAGACAAATTACTATTACTTTCTCATAGCTTGAGCGATCGCCTCTTCGAGTTTATCCTGATCCAAAATGGTTAGGATAAACACCTCTTGCACCGTTTTACCCTGACGTGCGATTACCTTAAAGCCTCCGCGAATCGGTACAGACACCCGCAATTGCATTTTTGGGCAGTGACCTCTCACCCGTCCAATTACTCCCGGTGTGACAGTTTGCAGTCCCTCGTGCTGGCAGAGACGTTCTAAAATGCGGATAAGACCGGGAATGTGGGTTGAGTGATTCCAAACTAATCTGGCATCGGTAGGTTTGCCCATTGTGATTATGCTGCTTCTAAAGGAGCCATTGTTAAGCCAGCTCGACGCAACTGCTGATGATACAGTTCCGCTGTTTCTTGTGGACCAACCCAAACGATCGCTTGACCTTCGTAATGCACCTGGTTAGTCAAATCCCAAGCGTGATCGGGTGTCATCCCTGGTATATACTTTACCAAACACTCAGCCACATGCTGAAATGTATTAAAATCATCATTCAACACAATGACTTTAAAGTTTGGATAAAGCTTTTGATTAGCTTGAATAGACCGTTCAGGAGCTACAGTTGGTGCTGTCGCCATCCCGTAAACATCTACTGAAAGTCTGGTAATCATAGAAGAGGATTTTACAAAATTACACTACAATTTACTAGTTTAGTTCATAGATGGTGGATAGTGGGCATGAGTAGAGACGCGATGTTCCTCGCGTCTGTACAATGTTAGTGGGTAGTGGGTAGGAATAATTTTTGACAACTATCAACTATCAACTAACCAATTACTTCCAATCTTCCCAATTTTGGTTGAAAATTGAGGTATCGGGGAAAGCAGTAGGATTGCCATTTTTTTCTAACAGACGTTTGACGGCTTCGAGTTGCGGTTCTGGTTGCGGCAAATTGTCTACTAGTTGGTAAGGTGCGATCGCATTTTTCAAAGCAAAGGCAGTAATAGTTCCCGCAGCTGCACCAGCTGACCATTCAAATGAGTGTACCCGATATGCGGCGGCGGCAATGTGGCTGGTAGCAATACTTTTACCCCCAACTAGCAAATTGTCGATTTTCTGGGGAATCATCGCTCTCAGGGCAATTTGGAAGGGATAAGCTTGTCCGGCGCCGCGTCTTTCACCTGGACGTTCTTTATTCCCAGGTGTTTCGGGTGGACTGTTTGTCATACACGGATGAAAATCTATCGCGTAGTGACCGATACCTATAGCATCGGGGAAAATTGTTGAACGAGTCCGTCGCGCAGCCTTTTGTGCTGGGGTTTGTCCGGAAAGTACTGAGGCTGCTTCTAAACCAGATAGTGCTGCTCGTAACCGACGATATTCTTTCTCTCCCAGTGTTTTTGCGTAATACGGATCGCCGTAATCGCGCCGAGAAATATCGATTTCCCAAATCGCAAAGCCTGCGGGTTGTCCCCAACTAGGACGCCCGATAATCCTTCTTCCTTCGCGCATGTAAGGATATTTCGATAAACCATGCACTGTGCCCATTGGCGAATTTAACCCAGAAAGAAAGCGGTTATTGGGTTGCGGCTGTTTTGTACCATCTCCCAATTGAGAATCTGTCGTACCGGCTACCAACCAGTAATAATATCCAAAGGCATTTTCTTCAGCTTTGCGTAAAGCGTCTGTCCGCAGTCCACCCATCCATCCTCCAGGCTGCAATTGCCCGGTAGCTTGCAATTGTTGACGCGAATAGATTAAATTATCTTGGGCGGTTCCTGGGCGATAATCGTTACCCCAAGTCCAGTTTTGCATGGAAATGTCGCCGGGAGCGGGATTTGTAAACTTGACACCACCAAATTGTCCTGGCTGTCCTGGTTTGGGACTCCAAATCCGACGATAGCTGAAAACTAGGGGAAAGCTTGCTAACCGCTTTAATTCGTAACTGTAATATGGTGAGTATTGCTGATAAAATGAAGGCATTGTTTGCGGTTGGGGTTCTTTGGTTGCCTCCATTGCAAAGGTGTAGGTAAAGCCTTGAGGACAATATTGGTCATTTGTGGCACTAGAGGAAGAAGGTTCTAAGTAAGAGCGATCGTCAATACCCAAACGGTAGGGAACATCAGCTAAAGCGATTATTTCGCCGGTTTCGCTGGTGTCTACAACGTACCAGTTAGGTGCATTACTATTTGCTTTACTTGTTTTCCTGGGGACGAAGCGAATGATGTTTTTAGTGAACTTAGATGTATTTTCGTAGCGATAAGCGTCTTCGATGCTTTGAGATAAAGTATAAGTGTTGAGCGGTGTAGAATCGGTTGGTTTGTGTTCGATCGCGATCGCACTATTAATTATTTTGCCATCGCTACTAAGTTCCAACTCCTTAATTACGGTGTTGGGAAAGAATTGTAATTTGCCTCTACCGCGTTTTTCCGCATCTTTGAGCATTTGGGTAAGGATTTCATGTCCATCGTGGGGAAGAAAGCAAGAGTCGCTGACCCAGCAGTTACCAGGGTTAAGTTTGCCATATTTCTTCTCAATGCGGCTTCGCAATTCCAAATAACCGCGAGAGTAGAATTGTTTTGCACGTTGGGTGGGACGTTCATCTAACGCAGATGTCCCCTGAGAAGATATTTGTCCTCCCAACCAATCGGTAATTTCTGCCTGACAAACTGTGCGACCGGCAAGTAAAGCTTCATAAGCTGTCGCAACCCCAGATAATCCACCACCGACAACCAAGATGTCACAATTTACAGTTTTGTCTGGGTTTCTGGGTGGTGTAGCGATCGCACTGAGTGGTGCGAGAAAGGTAGATATTAAGGTAAGGCTAATAAAACGTTTCATACTTTGAAAAATCCGTTCAACTCCTGTGTCACCTTTTAGACCGTACCATCATCAAAATGTTTCTCTCAACCTTTTTTGGGAAAAAAATGTTTTTGGTGATGGTGTGAGCGATCGCACTTTATAATCAGTCTTTGGAATTAGAGGAACGCATTGGTGATGTTTACGGTAAAGCAATGAATTTGTGGTGGTTGGGATATTTAGCACAAAAGCAAGGAGATTTTGTGACTGCAATAAACTATTTACAGCCATCTTTGGAAATATTACAACGGCTGAAATCTCCTGATGCAGAGAAGGTTAGTAAAATCATTGCCGAAGTGCAAGAAAAGGTAAAAAGTAAAACAGTTGAATAGAGGTTCTACCGTTACCCTTATGAAATAAAAAGTATTTCAACCCAAAAAAAGCTAAAAACCAACAAGAATACATAGCTACAACTTAGGTGGGAATCGCTATAAGTTCGGATATATTGCTGTCAGACTAAATAATAGTTGCTGTAATACTACTTATACAAAGAAGAAGAGAAATTTTCACTTAATTTCTGGTTAATTGGTGATTTATCAAGAAAATTCAAGTACTATGTTCAATGCTGCACGAATTGATTCCCAATATTCTTCCTCCAACACTCCTACTGAGCTAAGAACTCGGCTATTATCAATACTGCGAATTTGTCCAACATCAATGTAACGGTCTTGGTCTAAACCATTCACAGCAGATGCTACGACATTGACAACATAAGGAGCATTTTTACTTCCTGGTCTGAATGGCATTACAACTGTTAACAAACCGTGCTGGTTCATTATATTGTTCTGAACAATTAGGCAAGAGCGTGTCTTTCGCAATTCTGTACCTACTGTTGGGTCAAGTTTACAAAAGCGTATTTCTCCACGTCGATAAGTTAAGTTACCTTTAGGCATTATTCAATTCCATCCCCTGCGACGCAATCCCAAAGTGCGATTTCTTCCTGATACTCTGGGTCGTTAGCATCTTCTTGAAGCGCTGCAATCATCTCTGCTTCTAAGACTGTACGACGATGCTGACTCAAGACATCGTTGATATATCCACTACGGTTAGGAGTTTCTCCATTATTAGCACCTCGCTTATCTATAAAAGCCAAAATATCTTCATCAAGTGTGATTGTTACTTTCTTAGCCAAAGGTGTGCCTCCTTGCACTTACTATTTAGCCTTACTTGTTTATCATACTAAATTATGGAGCAATACCGTTAGCTGCATAAGACACAAAATTATAAATCAAAAAAAGGTAAAAGAGTTAGGTATTAGGGCATAGGCATGGGGCATTGGTCATTAATCCCCTTGTCC
>CASBQC010000175.1 GCA_949127805.1 Nostocales cyanobacterium PMM_0081 | reverse complement strand
TCATAAGCATGTTCACCCACGTCAAGTCCACCATTCGACATATTGCGCCAGATAATTTACGCGGACGTAATTTAATCAAGGTGGTCTACGTCGTGCTAGAGTCCCAGTACCAAAGCGCATTGTCACAAGCCGTTCGCAAAATTAACGCGCAACATCCCAACGTGGCAATTGAAATCAGCGGGTACTTAATTGAAGAACTTCGAGATCCAGAGAATTACGAAGAATTCAAGCGGGAAATCGAGACTGCGAATATTTTTATCGCCTCACTAATTTTTATTGAAGATTTAGCCCAGAAAGTCGTCGCAGCAGTCGAACCACATCGAGATAAGCTGGACGTTTCAGTGGTTTTCCCATCTATGCCGGAAGTAATGCGCCTAAGTAAAATGGGCAGTTTCTCCCTAGCACAGTTGGGACAGTCGAAAAGCGTGATAGCACAATTCATGCGAAAACGCAAGGAGAAATCCGGCGCAGGATTCCAAGATGGAATGCTGAAGCTGTTGCGAACACTGCCGCAAGTGCTAAAGTTCCTGCCAATGGAAAAAGCACAAGATGCGCGAAATTTCATGCTCAGTTTTCAGTATTGGCTAGGTGGTTCTTCAGAAAACCTGGAAAACTTCTTGCTGATGCTAACTGAGAAATATGTATTAAAAGGTGTAGAGACGCGAAATTTCGCGTCTCTACAATATCAGCCGCCGGTGGTTTATCCCGATATGGGGATTTGGCATCCTTTAGCACCGACGATGTTTGAGGATGTAAAAGAATACCTCAATTGGTATACGGCTCGCAAGGATATTTCCGCAGATTTGAAAGATCCGTTAGCACCGTGTGTCGGACTAGTACTGCAACGCACGCACCTAGTAACGGGTGATGATGCCCATTATGTGGCAATGGTGCAGGAATTGGAATCACTCGGTGCAAAAGTAGTTCCAGTATTTGCGGGTGGTTTGGACTTTTCTAAACCAGTGGAAGCGTATTTTTTGGAATCGATTTCCAAAACATCGCTAGTCGATGCTGTGGTATCCCTAACTGGTTTTGCTTTGGTGGGTGGACCAGCAAGACAAGACCATCCGAAAGCGATTGAGACGTTGAAGCGTTTGAATCGTCCTTATATGGTAGCGCTGCCTTTGGTCTTTCAAACTACTGAAGAATGGCAAGATAGTGATTTAGGTTTACATCCGATTCAAGTCGCGTTGCAAATTGCGATTCCTGAGTTAGATGGGGCAATTGAGCCGATAATTTTATCAGGTAGGGATGGAAATACAGGAAAAGCGATCGCACTTCAAGATCGAATTGAAGCGATCGCCCAACGTGCTTTAAAATGGGCAAATCTGCGCCGCAAACCAAAGCTACACAAAAAAGTCGCCATCACCGTTTTCAGCTTTCCCCCAGATAAAGGAAACGTCGGAACCGCAGCGTATTTGGATGTATTCGGTTCCATCTACGAAGTGATGATAGCGCTGAAAAATAACGGTTACGACTTACCAGAATTGCCAGAATCAGCCGAAGCGTTGATGATAGAAGTCATCCACGATGCTCAAGCGCAGTATAGCAGCCCAGAACTCAACATCGCCTACAAAATGTCGGTGCCAGAATACGAAGCACTGACACCTTATTCCCACCGCTTAGAAGAAAATTGGGGACCACCTCCGGGAAATCTCAACAGCGATGGACAAAATCTGCTGATTTATGGTAAGCAATTTGGTAACGTGTTTATCGGTGTGCAGCCTACCTTTGGTTACGAAGGAGACCCGATGCGGTTATTATTCTCGCGTTCTGCAAGTCCGCATCATGGTTTCGCTGCATACTACACATACTTAGAGCAAATTTGGGGAGCAGATGCTGTACTGCACTTCGGTACGCATGGTTCCTTGGAATTTATGCCCGGTAAACAAATGGGGATGTCTGGGGAATGTTATCCAGATAACCTAATTGGCATGATTCCCAATCTGTATTATTACGCAGCGAATAACCCCAGCGAAGCGACAATTGCCAAACGTCGCAGTTATGCAGCGACAATTTCTTACCTGACACCACCTGCGGAAAATGCTGGTTTATACAAAGGTTTGAAAGAATTAAGCGAGTTAATCGCATCTTACCAAACCTTGAAAGATACCGGACGCGGTGTTCCGATTGTCAACAGTATTATCGATAAGTGCCGATTGGTGAACCTAGATAAAGACATCATTTTTGCTGAAACCGATGCCAAAGATATGACCGCTGAAGAGCGGGATAATATAGTTGGCAGTGTGTATGGCAAGTTGATGGAAATCGAATCGAGGTTGTTGCCTTGCGGATTGCACGTAATTGGTAAACCACCAACTGCGGAAGAAGCGATCGCTACTTTAGTCAACATTGCTAGTTTAGATCGTCAAGAAGAAGAAATCGTGGGTCTTCCCCGGATTATCGCTAATAGCATCGGACGAGATTTGGATGATATTTATCACTCAAGCGATCGGGGTATTTTAGAAGATGTCCAACTGCTGCAAGAAATCACCCTAGCAATCCGTGAAGCAGTTAGCGCTCTTGTGAAAGAGCAAATCGATGCCGAAGGACGAGTTTCCCTCGTTTCCAAGTTGAATTTCTTTAACATGGGCAAAAAGGAACCTTGGGTAGAAACATTGCATCAAGCAGGATATTCCAAAGTTGATTCAACAGCACTTAAACCGTTGTTTGAGTATTTGGAATTCTGTTTGCAGCAAATTTGTGCAGATAACGAATTAGGTGCTTTACTCAAAGGTTTAGAAGGGGAATACATCCTCCCTGGTCCCGGTGGTGATCCCATCCGCAACCCGGATGTATTACCGACGGGTAAAAATATACACGCACTTGACCCCCAATCCATCCCGACAACTGCCGCAGTCCAATCAGCGAAAGTCGTTGTAGACAGGCTTCTGGCGCGTAATAAGTCTGAAAACGATGGAAGGTATCCCGAAACCATCGCCTGCGTCCTTTGGGGAACCGATAACATCAAAACTTACGGTGAATCCCTAGCCCAAATTATGTGGATGATTGGTGTGCGTCCGGTTCCCGATGCTTTGGGAAGAGTGAACAAGCTGGAATTGATTCCTTTACAAGAGTTGGGAAGACCGAGAATTGATGTTGTCATCAACTGTTCGGGAGTGTTCCGCGACTTGTTCATCAACCAGATGAATCTGTTAGACCAAGGTGTGAAAATGGCGGCTGAAGCGGATGAACCTGCATCGATGAACTTTGTTCGCAAACATGCTTTGCAGCAAGCTGAGGACATGGGAATCAACTTGCGTCAAGCAGCAACTCGTGTCTTTTCTAATGCTTCCGGTTCCTACTCATCCAACATCAACTTGGCAGTGGAAAACAGCACTTGGGACAGCGAAGCCGAGTTACAGGAAATGTACCTCAACCGGAAATCTTTCGCTTTCAATTCCGATAACCCCGGTATCATGGACGAATCGCGAAAGATTTTTGAAAGCACTTTAAAGACTGCGGAAGCGACATTTCAAAATCTCGATTCTTCCGAGATTAGCTTAACCGATGTTTCTCACTATTTCGACTCTGACCCTACCAAGCTTGTAGCAAGTCTGCGTGATGATGGCAAGATGCCAGCATCATACATCGCCGACACCACCACCGCCAACGCTCAAGTGCGGACATTATCAGAAACCGTGCGTTTAGATAGCCGTACCAAGTTGTTAAATCCGAAGTGGTATGAGGGGATGTTGTCGCATGGTTATGAAGGTGTGCGTGAACTCTCCAAGCGATTGGTAAATACAGTGGGTTGGAGTGCCACAGCCGGCGCCGTTGATAACTGGATTTATGAGGATACTAACACCACATTTATTCAGGATAAAGAGATGCAGGAAAGGTTGATGAATCTGAATCCGCACTCTTTCCGCAAGATGGTATCAACTTTATTGGAAGTAAATGGTCGCGGTTATTGGGAGACTAGCGAAGAGAACTTGAACAAGTTGCGCGAGTTGTACCAAGAAGTTGAGGATCGAATTGAAGGCGTAGAATAGCAATATAAGCCGCCCGGAACTTAAGTTCCGGGCTAATAGCTGAAGTCCGTTAAAACGGACTGTAAAACTGATAATAACCAGTCGGTTAAAACCGACTTAAGCTATTAGCCAGGGGTTTATAACCCTTGGCGGGATGGATTGCCTACCTAAATCCTGAATAAAATCTCCTACAATGAACGCTTTAACAGTCAACCTCTTGCGCTTGTACCAAGAGGTTGAAGACCAGATTGAAGGCGTAGAGTAGGATTATATGGGCAGGCATAAAGCCTGCCTTAACAATGAGATAAAATTAAAAAATGAAATATAAATGAT
>CASBQC010000174.1 GCA_949127805.1 Nostocales cyanobacterium PMM_0081 | reverse complement strand
GGGGGATGGGTAGGAAAAAGTTTTTATTTTCTTCCCTAGTCCCCAGTCCAAGCGTCCCCAGTCTCCAAAACTAGGGATAAATCAAAATTTTGTACGTTTCTGAGGTGGGTGCGATCGCCATTTCTACGGCTTGAGATAATTTTTCTAGGGGATAGCGATCGCTAATTAATGCTTTTACATCAATCCGTCGATTAAACACTATATCACTTGCCAGACTTTGCAACCGATATGATGAACTATAACTGCCCATCAAGTCAATTTCCCGACGATACAGAGTATTCGGGTTAATAGGAATTTCCATTTCATCAGGAAACTCGGCGAAAAAGACGATTTTTCCACCTTTGCGGGTACAATCAAGAGCCTGAAAGAAAGCTTTATCACTGGGGACAGCGAGCAAGGTGACATCAACACCCATACCATCGGTTAGTGCTTGAATTTTAGCAGGTAAATCGCGATCGCGGGCATCAAATGCAGCTTCGGCGCCGACATTTAAAGCTTTTTCAATTCTAGAGGGCAGTAAGTCGGTGGCGATCGCTTTTGCTCCGAAATGCTTCACCAACATGACAAACATTAGCCCAATTGGTCCTGCACCAGTAACCAAAACCGTTTGACCAGGAATAATTTGGGCTTTTTTTACTGCCTTCAAACAGCAGTTAGTCGGCTCTACAAAACTTGCTTCTTCAAAGCTGATATTATCAGGAATCGGAATCAATCCACCCGATCGCACTATATGACCGGGAACCTTGACATACTCCGCAAAACCACCCCCACTAGCGTTAAAGCCGGCTGTGGTGGAAATATTTTTGTAAACATCGCACATTGAGAAATTATCATTGAGGCAGTACGCACAACGCATACAAGGGATGTGGTGCATTACTGCCACCCGTTGTCCTATTTGCCAATTTTTGACCTCATTACCGACTGCTGCGATCGTTCCTGCCGTCTCATGTCCAAAGATACGTGGTGGTTCATATAGCGGATAGCGAATCTTTTTGATATCCGACTGACACAACCCGACTACCCGCACTTGTACCAAAACTTCATCCGGTGAGAGTTCTGGAACTGGGATATCTTCGTAAGACAGTTGATTAACCCCTCTAAATACCTGTGCTTTCACGTTGGTTTTTTATCGCTCAACGATACTAGATTTAACATTTCTTAGGGGTTTTTTGAGCTATAAGTTGCATTTATGCTGATTAAACCACTGGATTTGTCAAATATACAACAGCTTCAATTGATATATTTAGGACTGAACTGCATTTACACTTCTTTGCTTGCTTCGTGAACAACATGGACAAAACTGGACAACAAGCGCCTAATTTTACCGCATTAGACCAAGACGATAATCAACTTAGTCTCACTGATTTCTCCGATCAATGGGTTGTGCTTTACTTTTACCCCAAAGATGACACACCTGGTTGTACTGTTGAAGCGAAAGATTTTACAGAGTTTAACCAAGAATTCAACCAACTCAAAGCCAAAATCTTAGGAGTAAGCACAGATTCTGCTAAGTCTCATTGTCGATTTATTAACAAACATAACTTGTCAATCACCTTATTAAGCGACCCCGAACATAAATTAGCAGAAATTTATGGTGCTTGGCGATTAAAGAAATTTATGGGCAAAGAATATATGGGTGTGGTGCGATCAACTTTTTTAATTTCACCCGATAAACTTATTGCCCATACTTGGTCAATTGTTAAACCAAAAAATCATGCTGAACAAGTCTTAACTAAATTGCGGGAATTGTCAGCACCTTGAACTAAAATTGAATACCTCAATATCCTCCTCTTAAAACTCCGCGTACCTCCGCGTTACCCTCCGCGCACCTTTGCGTTAAAAAAATATAATCCTGACACCTAATCTTCATCAAGTGCCGGAAAAGCTTCCTCAAACTGCCACAATCTATCTTTATTTCCCATAAACCAAATACGAGTTTCTGGAGTTAATTGACTCCAAAGGATTTCAACTGGTACATGAGGAGATGCATATTGATACTGTTGACCAAGTGATTTCAGATTCTCCACAACAATTAAAGGAACACCGAAATCTTGCCAGTCAACTTTTAAATGTCTACCAGAAAGTCCTGCTGTGGGATCGTAAATCAATTGTGCCGCTCTAACTAAGTCAGCAAAATGCTTCGGTTTAAGTTCGGCTATTTTCTGAATCTGGAGTAATTCATCATTGTTTTGAGACATACTCACTTTGCGTAATGGTGATTAGTCGTTGATAAAACTTACCGCCAGAGATTCCTACCTCAATAGTTAATATTTTAGCCCAAAGCTGTTAGCATAATTTGTAATTATAAAGCCAATCTTCAAACTCAGTTGCTTTTTTCGCAAGTTCACCATGCGAGTTGGGCTACCTGCGTGTTTCAAAGTCTCGACGATACCGGGTGCGATCGCTTCCAGAGTATTCAAACCATTGGGGAAAAGAGACAAACCCGCACCAACTGGTCGCAATTGCTGCGCTTTCTCGTATACTTGAGCATTGATGCCTTGTTTGTGGAATGCGATCGCTACTGCTAAACCCCCTAGTCCAGCACCGATAATGGCAACTTTTAGCTTGTTTTCAGACATGGGTAATATCGTCTTGGTATTACAGTGAATTTTGAATTTTCCCTTACACCTCATCTTCTAGCTTAAAAACTTCGGAAATCAACATCGCGAATGCTCCACTATTATCATATTTAGCTGTCAGTCTTTTATACTCGTTTTCTGCAACTAATTTTCCCGCTACTATCTCAAATTCTTCTTCAATATTCACCTTTTCGGGCACATTGACAACAATACCATCGGGCAGAGATATCGTCTTATTTTTTCCTTTTGTTGGATCTAACACAAGCTCTTGATTTTCTGCTGAAGCCGATATTTGTAAATCACTATTTAGATATTCTTTTTGTCCGCTCCACTTTCTGGATAACTCTTCTATTTCTGCTTTGGCTGGTGTATTGGGAAAGCTATTTAGATGCTCGCGAATTATCGTAATTCTCTGCAACTCCCCACTCTCAGCATACATAGTAACTACACTAGTTCGCCAATCTTGATATCTGAAAAATAATTCCCCAGCAAATTTTTTTCCGGCTTCCAGTTTGTTTGATATTACAGCATTCTTATCCTCACCAAAGGACACTGCCCTCATAGATAAAAGTGCTGGATGAATTACTCCATCAGGCTGGCTAAAAGTTTGCTTCTCAATATGCCAGATTTTTTCTTCGTCTCTGCCGTCGGAGTAGCTGTATTTATTAATGTGAGTAATAACGGTTTTATCTTCATTAGCCTGAAATCTTCTCAGGGCTTTAAAGGATTTAATGATTTCTTTGTTTGGGGAATAGGTAGTCCATATTCCGTGCCAAGAAATAGCTTCAGTCGTGATATGTCCAAATAAATTTTCCCAGTTTTTATCTTGTAGATTCATAATTTTTCAGACAGATACATTGACAAAAGCATGAAAATATGTACGTATAAGTTAAGCTACGAGAGCTTTCCTTCTACATTTTTCATAGGTGTCAGCAACATCAAATTATGCACTTTTCGTGATGAAATAAAGTGCGTAACTACCTATTTTTTTGTCTACTCAGTGTCAATTAAAACTGTCACAGATGCCACAGCGATCAACATTTCATCATTTTTATCGTTGAGTGAGGGAATTGCCCGTCCTTGCACAACCATACCCCCAGACTCCACGGTGAGAGTTTTGCGACCAAAGGGCAGTACAGCTAATACTTCTTCTTCTCGGACTTGTTCGGGGTAAGGGACTGCTACTTGTACTTCCACAATCATTTCATCTGGATCGCTCAAACCAGCGATTTCCCAAACACCAGGCAAAGCATTGTGAGCGATCGCATTTCTCACGGCTCTTGCTGCTGCCACTGTCGGTTCTTGTCCGTGCTGATCAATCCCCATTGCCATTTCAATAATTAAGCGTTTACGTGCCACAGTTACCTCAAAGAATGGAAAAATTACGTAGTGCGATCGCGATGAAATGTCGATTTCTACAAATTGAAATTTGGAATCTTTTATTTTCCAAAGCTTTCAAGTCAATTTCTAGCTCTCACCAAGGAGGAAATCAAACAGAATGCTTTAATAATCTTATTAAATATTGGTAACGGTCTTTCGTGAAGCTAGTTATAACTTATTGAGAACACGTAAGTCTTAATTTTCAGAAATAATATTGGTGGCAAATGTTACTATAACTGCCATCATGAGCAGAAATCGCCGCCAATTTATCACCACCTTTGGGTTAGCTGCCTTAGCTACCCAGATGCAACCGCTTATAGCCGAAGGTAAGCGATCGCCAAACACTATCATCAAACCACCCCGCCTGCAAGTAGGTGATACCGTAGGATTGATTAGCCCTGCGGGTATCGTTGAGCTTAAAGATGTCGAATCAGCGAAGCTTGCCCTGATTTCACAGTTAGGGTTAAAAGTCAAGTTAGGAAAGCATATTTTAGACCGTTATGGCTATTTGGCAGGTAAAGATAGCGATCGCGCAATTGATGTCAACACCATGTTTGCAGATAAATCTGTCAAAGCAATTATTGCCATGCGTGGTGGCTGGGGTTGCGATCGTATATTACCTCTACTCGACTACATCCGCATCGGCTCCAATCCAAAAATCCTGATGGGGTACAGTGATATTACATCGCTGTTGTTAGCAATTAACGCCCGCAGTAAAATTGTGACATTTCACGGTCCTGTTGCTACATCTACCTGGAACGAGTTTGCGCTTTTATACGTCAAGCGCATCTTATTTAACAGTGAAGCTGTGACAATGAAAAATTTGGATACTGAAGAAGGAAAAATCCACGTCATCGCACCAGGAAAGGCTAGAGGTAAACTAGTTGGCGGCAATTTATCAGTGTTATCCGCAATGATAGGGTCGCCTTATCTACCTTCATTTCATAAAAGTATTTTATTTGTAGAAGAAGTAGGTGAAGATGTTTATCGTGTAGATCGAATGTTAACTCAATTAAAAAACGCGGGAATTCTTAACCAAATAGCTGGCTTTGTCTTTGGGCAATGCACTAATTGTAATTTAGGGGATGAACCTTCATTTACTTTAATGCAAGTATTGCAACACCATATACTTCCTTTAGGCATTCCTGCTTGGTACGGTTCAATGATTGGTCATATTAAGAATAAATTTACCTTGCCAGTAGGCACAGAAGTTGAAATAGATGCCAACGCTGGGACAATACAAATGTTAGAGTCTGCTGTTACATAGAAATCTAAAAACAAAAAAGATGTATTGGTGATTAGTCAGGGCTATTTCATTCTCATCAAGATCACCTCAGAATGAATTCTGAGTCTAATAGCGAAACTCGTCTAAAGACGACTGAGACTCATGTTATAGTCCGTTTTAACGGAATGCGCGCTAAAAGCCTGTGAACTTTAGTTCTGGGTGGTTTATGTCTAGAACGAAATAGCCCTGGTGATTAGTTATTATAAATAACCCTTTTACCTAATTCCTAATCCCACACTATTTGCATTTTTAATTTCGACTGCTGACAGCTTAATAAATAAAAATAATGCGGATAAACTATATTTCCAACCATCCTATTCATCAAATACCATTCATTACCGCTGCGTCCAGTGGTGCCGGGATGGTTGATAAAGTTCTGCCCATTTTACCAGCACAAGTTGACTCACTACCACCTGGTTTAGAAGCAATAATTGCCACTAGCGATTTACAAGGTAGAGATCCAAATAATCAACGTCTTCTTGGTCATCTTGTCGCTGAAGAACTAGAAAATTTAGCTGAACAGGGAAAAATTCCATCACCAAAAACAACAGGAATTATTTTAGCAGGGGACTTTTACGCCAAAATAGATAAGCGCGGTGGTGTCGGAGATGTACGCGAAGTTTGGCAAGCTTTTAGCAGTCGTTTTCGTTGGGTAGCTGGAGTAGGAGGAAATCACGACAGTTTCGGCAAAACCCCAGAAAACATAATGGAATTTCAAAACGAGCGAGGCATACACTATTTAGATGGTAATACTATTTCTGTAGATGATATTTGCATTGCTGGAATTTCCGGCATTATTGGCAAGAGCAATAAGCCTTTTCGACGTTTAGAAAAAGACTTTAGAAAAGCCATCCGAGATATCGTCAAAGAATTACCAAATATTTTAATTCTCCATGAAGGTCCCAATGATGCAGAAGCGAAACTTATGGGGAACGAATCCATACGTGCCGAACTAGCAACAGCAGCTGACTTACTAGTAATATGTGGTCATTCTCATTGGAAAGTCCCCATGACCACCTTACCCAAAAGAGTACAAGTTTTAAACGTAGACAGTCGCGCAGTAGTCCTCAGAGTTAATTAATATAACTCCTAAACTCTAACTTTATCCTCTTTCTTTGCGCCTCTGCGCCTTTGCGTGAGACAAATCTACCCCTGATTCCGAAAATCAATCATCGTCTGCAAATAAGCATCTGGCAACCCAGTATCAAAACACTTCCCATTCACAACATAACCCGACATTCTCTCTTTCTCCCGCAACTTATCTAAACAAGTTGTTAACTGAAACTCACCCTTTAATCGCACATTATTTTTAATATCTTCCGCTAAACAATCAAAAATTGTCGGTGTGAGTGCATACAACCCAAATATACATAAAAACTGATCGTCTGCCATTCCTTCCATATGCAAATGCTGACGTGCATACTCAATACTGGGTTTTTCAGATATTTGTGTAACTGAAAGTATGGTATTTTCCTCTTTCCAAACGCCTGTAACACAGCCAAGTTTCTGCAATAACTCTGCTGGCATTGTCGTCAATCCTACCACATTCTGATTGACTTGTTCGTAAACTTCTAAAACTTGACGCGCACACGATTTGCCAATATTTGATTTATAAATGTGGTCGCCTAACATCAACAGAAACGGCTCATCTTTAACCCAATCTTTTGCAGAATACACTGCATGACCATAGCCTTCTTGTTTATCTTGGATTAAAATAGTAATTCTATCACCCAAATCTACCAAATATTTGCTATATTCCTGATTTTGTAGTGAAAGCTTTTCAAAAAGTTCTGCTTTGGGTGGTCTTTTAAATAAAGTTTTAAAAGTTTTTTTATCCTCTGGTTGCACCACGATCGCAACTTCTTCAATCCCAGCGTTAATCGCTTCTTCAATAATCGCTAAAATTACAGGTTTTGCCCTACCATCTTTATCAATAATCGGAAAAAGTTCTTTTTTCACAACTTTGGTAGCCGGAAATAAACGAGTCCCGAAACCTGCTGCCGGAATTACAGCTTTTCTAACTTTATTTTTTTGCATAAATAGTCAGTGGCAAACATTGCATTTGCGGAAAGTTACACTCAATTATTTCTATAACTTTTTGTTGACTTTCCTTATCTTTGACAATAAATTGTGCAGTCCCATCACCTTGAGAACCAACACCCTTACCACCATAAATGTAAGGTTGAATTGATTGATAATTAAGAAGTTGGTGTAAGACAATAGCCGTTAACTGTTGGGGACAAGCGGGTATGAGATGCTTGTCAAATTCAGCTTGTGCTTGTTTCATCAAAAAACCAATTTGTTCAGCATCACCTTTTTGCAAAGCGTCAATTGCGGTTTGGGTAATTTTATAACTAATTTCACCCAGATATTTTTGCACATTTACTTGTACTTCGGTTGTGGCGAAGGGATAACACTCATTCAGCTTGCTAAGAATTTCTTGGGTATTTTTAGCAGCACCAAGGTCTACGATGACAAAAAATAAATCCTGGGGAGTATTAAGCTCAATGATATCAGTATCAGTGCCATCAAATATCATCGTAATTGGGCGATCGCCATAAGCACAAGCCTGATCCATCCGTCCACAACGCGAAGGTGTCGTAATTTCCCCCAAATAAGCAAACTCCATCTCACCCCGTTGCGTCATTTTTAAGTTATACACTTGATTAAACGCCCTCGCTACCAATACGCAAATTGCCGCACTTGAAGATAATCCTTTTTGAATCGGCAAATCTGTGAAATAATTGTTAATTTCTATTCCACCCACATGAAAGTGTGTCATAAATTGATAGGCGACCCCAGCAGTATAACTGAAAAAACCGCCGTTTTTCGCTTCAGTTAGCAAAGCTTGCTTAGACATCGGCATTAGCGTTTTCTCAGTAGATGTGCGTAGCACTAGCCAATCTGGGTGAGACTTAACTTCGGCATAAAGTCCTTGATTGGTGCCTACAAGCAGCGTGTAGCCCACTTTCAGTTGCGGATTGATGCGGCGATAACCTCCAGCCCAATCAGTGTGTTCGCCGAATAAACACAAGCGTCCCGGAACAAAAATTTTCATTGCTTTTTCACCCTGGAATATGCAAAATTTGGTGTGTCGTGTATGTAGTATAAAAGTAGTAAGTCCCTTATGAATCAGTATCGCTTTAGCACAACCAGAGTTATATCAACCTTTTGGCTTTCGCTTTATCGGAGAACACATTTTCATCGCCAAATGTGACTCAGTAGGTAATCAAGGTTTTCGATTAATTGATACTTCGGATACTAATGACGTAAAATTGCTACACCGACTGTTGGAAACACGTGAACCTGTGTCTAACATCGTCGGCATAGTCAATGAAAAGGCTGTATTCTGCGTCAATGAAGGAAGAAACCCTCTATACTATGCCGAAGACTTGGATGTTATCATTTGCATGGAAATAAAAGATACACAACTTCAGCTTTTCGATGTGGTTGGGACGAGAATCTGTACTTTAGCTTCTATTCTTGAAAGAATTGAACAACGCATTCAGGAAGTTGCGATCTATTTCAGCCCAGATCGCTTAAATGCCGATGTGCAAGCATTATCTCACATCCTGGATGGAGATTCTCTGCTGATGGTTCGTGGCAACTTTGGGGCAGAGTGTGAGAAATTCATGCTACCGCGTTCTGCACGTTGTTGATTTGATTGATGTGCGATCGCCAACTATCAACTAAAATACATACTATGTTTTTATACCTTTTTCATTAATAATCTATAGTTTTGCTTCGTCTTGTTTATCACCCTGAATGATAAGTCATCTGAGATAAACAAGTGTCAGTTAAGAAACTGTCACTCACCAGATTCCCGGCTTCATGGTAGAAGAGATATTCTTAATAGTGCAAGGAGTGATACCACTTCATAATATGTTTGCTACAGGTTATCCTCGCAATTCTCCTCAGTTAGGGGGTATTGCTGGTTCCAAATGTTGCATCAAACAAGTGGGTTGGTATACAGTTATACGATAAAGCGCTTGAGTGAGCAAAACTCTCAAGCGCTTGTTCGTGTTTGTATAAAATAAGCAGCATTCGTAACCAATTAAACTCAGAAAAACTCTGCGATACTTTGCGTTTCCCTTTGCGCTTCTCTGCGTTTAAAAACGCTACGAACTTATACAAAACTTTACTTAGAAGCCTAATTTCTCAAAGAAACCCAGCTTCTAAATCTTTAAATTTACCCAATGACGAAATTTACCAACTTCCCAGGCACCACAATCACCTTTTTAATTTCCTTACCCTCAATGTAACGCTGGGCAATTTCCGATTCACGAGCGTACTTTTCCAAAGCTACTTTATCAGCTTGTGCCGGCACTTGAATCACCCCTTTTGTTTTGCCCATAATTTGAATCACCAAAGTGATTTCATCAGCTACCAAAGCAGCAGGGTCAAATTTTAGCCAAGTTTGAGTGTGAACTGAATCAGTATTACCCAACAAATGCCACAATTCATCAGCAATATGTGGTGCGAAAGGTGCCAGCAACATCACCAAAGTTTGAATCCCTTCAGCATAAATTGGTGAATCTTTACTAATAGCATCAGCAAGGGCATTACTCAACTTCATCAATTCGGAAATAGCAGTATTAAATTGATAATCCCCCTCCAAATCTTCCGTCACTTCCTTAATAGCAGTATGAATTGCCCGTCGCAATTCCTTCTCTGCCTTACTTAATTCCCCCGTCGTAGTAACGCGATTCATCGCGTCCATATTATCAACAGACGTCACCAAACGCCAAACTCGATTCAAAAACCGAAATTGACCTTCGACATCAGCATCTTCCCATTCCAAATCCTTTTCTGGGGGTGCTTTAAACAAGATAAACATGCGTGCTGTATCAGCACCATACTTCGCTAAAACTTCTTCCGGATCGATGCCATTATATTTCGACTTAGACATCTTTTCATAGAAGATTTGTAACGTTTCCCCGGTTTCTGGATCTCTGGGATTTGCTATTTCAACTTGTGCCGATGGGATATACTTGCCAGTGACAGGATTTTTGTAAGTTAAACCTTGCACCATACCTTGAGTCAACAAACGTTGGAAAGGTTCATCGAAATTCAACAAACCGCGATCGCGCAATACTTTAGTAAAGAACCGCGAATATAACAAATGCAAAATCGCGTGTTCAATACCACCCACATATTGATCTACAGGCATCCAATCATTCGTCTTCGCTGAATCAAATACCTGCTGTTCATTCTTCGCATCAGGATACCGCAAGAAATACCACGAAGAATCAATAAAAGTATCCATCGTGTCAGTTTCTCGCTTTGCGGGAGTGCCGCAACTCGGACAAGACACATTGACAAAAGATTCCAACTGTGCTAATGGGGAACCACCGCGCCCACTAAATTCTACATTTTCCGGCAACTGCACTGGTAAATCTTCATCTGGTACTGGCACCGTCCCACAATTGGGACAGTGAATTACTGGTATAGGTGCCCCCCAGTAACGTTGCCGGGAAATCAACCAATCCCGCAAGCGATATTGCACCCGCGCTTTACCAAAACCTTGTTTTTCCGCATATTCGACGATCGCACTCTTGCCTTCACCAGATGCCATACCATCGAAGTCACCAGAATTAATCATAATTCCCGGTTCTGTATATGCTTGTGACGTTTCTTGTTCGTCATTTTGTGGTATAATCACCACCTTTATGGGCAAATTCTGTTCTTTAGCAAACTTGAAATCGCGAACATCGTGTGCCGGTACACCCATCACTGCCCCAGTACCATATTCATAAAGTACATAATCGGCAATCCAAATCGGAATTTCTTCCCCGGTAAATAAGTTAATTGCCTTACCACCAGTGGGGATACCGCGCTTGGGTTTATCTTCTGCTGTGCGTTCTAACTCGCTTTGGTTGATAACTTCTTTAACAAACGCTTCCACCGCTGCTTGCTGTTCTGGGGTTGTAACCTGCTTCGTTAAAGGATGTTCTGGTGCTAAAACTACGTAAGTAACGCCATAAACTGTATCCGGACGGGTGGTATATACGCCGATTTTTTCATCCATCCCGACGATGGGAAATTCCAAATACGCACCTGTGGATTTACCAATCCAGTTTGCCTGCATTAACTTGACGCGATCAGGCCAACCTGGTAATTTATCTAAGTCATTTAACAATTCTTCGGCGTAGTCGGTAATCTTCAAAAACCACTGCCGCAGCAACTTGCGCTCGACTATGGCACCGCTACGCCAAGAACGTCCTTCGCTATCAACTTGCTCGTTTGCCAATACAGTTTGGTCAATGGGGTCCCAGTTAACAGCAGCTTCTTTTTGGTAAGCTAACCCGGCTTTGAGAAACTGTAAGAAAATCCACTGCGTCCACTTATAATAATCAGGGGAACATGTAGCTACTTCGCGTTCCCAGTCAATAGATAAACCCAGACGCTGCAATTGCTGCCGCATTTGTTCGATATTTTGATACGTCCACTTTGCCGGTGGCACACCTCGATCAATGGCGGCGTTTTCTGCTGGCAAGCCGAATGCATCCCATCCCATCGGATGTAGTACCCGATAACCTTGCATCCGTTTGAGGCGGGCAATCACATCAGTAATCGTATAATTACGGACGTGACCCATGTGCAAGCTGCCCGATGGATAGGGGAACATGGATAAGGCGTAGAATTTTGGCTTGTCGCTGTTTGTAGGTGTTTTGTCTAAGCCTAATTCAGTCCATGTTTTTTGCCATTTTTCCTCAATTTCGGCTGGGTTATATCGGGACTCCACAATGAAAACTCCTTCCATGTATGCGATCGCTTGTTTGACGCTATTGTGGCATACTTCATCAGTCACCTGACGGCTTAGTACAACTTTGCGTAAAATCGTAGCGTTTTTAAACGCAGAGGGACGCTGAGGAAAGCGCAGAGGCACACAGAGGTTTGCCAAATTTATTCGCTACGAATTAATGAAATGGTGTACTTAGGAACTCGATAAAAATAAACCGTTTTCTTTGTGTGTCAAAGAGGAGGAGTGGAGTACACGAGCGTGTCCGCAAAAGTCTCGCTTTCCATACCATCCTCGGTAAGCTAAAATCAGCTTTCGTTATGCGAAATCACAGTGAAAACAGACAGCATTTTCTATAGCTTATTTCAGACATTTCCTAGCATCTTCTTTGAACTAATTAACAAATCCCCAGCGGAAGCAGTTGGCTATGAATTTACCTCTTGCGAAGTCAAACAACTTGCCTTTCGTATTGACGGTTTATTCTTACCAACCAGCAACCCAGAAAAACCCTTCTATGTGGTTGAAGTTCAGTTTCAAGCCGATGAGGATCTATATTACCGCTTATTTGCTGAATTATTCCTCTACTTGCGGCAATACAAACCTGTATCACCTTGGCAAGTTGTGGTTATTTATCCCACTCGCGGTATAGAAAGACAACAAACTTCACAATTTAGTGAAATGTTAGCTATAAATCGAGTAAGACGCATTTATTTAGATGAGTTAGGAGAACTTGCAGAAACCTCCCTTGGGGTTGGTGTTGTTAAACTTGTTATTGAGGCTGAAGAAACAGCACCACAATTAGCAAGACGTTTAATCGACCAAGCAAAACAACAGTTAACTGATGAAGTTAGTAAGCGTGACCTCATCAACTTAATTGAGACAATCATTGTTTACAAATTACCACAAAAAAGCCGCGAGGAGATTGAAGCAATGTTAGGTTTAAGTGAGTTGAAACAAACTAAAGTTTATCAAGAAGCCTTGCAAGAAGGTAAGCAGCAAAGCAAGTTAGAAACAATACCGCGAATGGTAGAGTTTGGGTTGAGTTTGGATGCGATCGCTCAATTGTTAGATTTACCTTTAGAAGTAGTTCAGCAAGCAGTACAACAGACTGATGGATAGATTTTGATGGTTTTTTAGCCTTTAGGCGAATTTTCTATGTAACCGCAAAACGCTACCCTAGAGGCTAAAGCGAAGAAAAAACTATGAAATCGTCAGAAATAGCGGTAACGCTGACAGAGTTATTTGGGGAAGCAGATATTGTAGCGATCGCACCTGGATCTTGGCAAGTAGAAACCTCTGGTTTTCGGCTATTGGTGCTACTTAGCGAAGATAATACATGGTTGCGAGTGTTGCTGCCAATTGTGCCAATACAAGAAGCTCAACCTTTATTAGAACAGTTACTAGAAGCGAATTTTGATGAGACTCAAGAAGTACGCTACGCAGTGTATGAAGGGGTAGTCTGGGGAGTATTTCAACATAATAGCAGCACTTTGGTCAGTGCGGATTTGGAGAGTGCGATCAAAAGACTAGTATCTTTATATAAAGCTGGTTTAGATGATGTCTTCAATCAACTAATTGAAAATCGCATTCGGCAAATTATCCTCGCAGCAAAACAGCAAGGACAATCTCTACAAGCTACTATGCAAACTTTAGAACGCTTTTACGCTGAAGGATTGTTAGGTGAAATAGAACAAACTCCAGAAGCACAAGCAGAAGTTCTAGCTGCTTGGCAACGTCAGTTAGAACGTCTATGGGATGAAGTAGAACCATAAAAAAATCACGCATTCACGCATTCAAAATGAACATCATTCAAATCCTCAAAGAAGACTATCAAAGATTTCCCATAAATCAAACTTACAGCATCTACGCAGAAGATGTTTATTTTCAAGATCCGCTGAACAAATTTCGTGGTGTAATGCGGTACAAGCTGATGATTAAATTTATCAAGACTTTCTTTTTAAATCCGAAAATGGATTTACACGATATTCAACAAGAGGGGGACACAATAAAAACTAAATGGACACTCAACTGGAATACACCTGTACCCTGGAAACCCCACATCTCTATCCCTGGCTGGAGTGAGTTACGCCTCAACTCTGATAATCTGATTATTTCTCACATCGATTATTGGAATTGTTCGCGTTTAGACGTGCTGAAGCAGCATTTATTTCCTTTAAAAAGTCGATAATGTAAATAAATGTAAAAACTCCTCACCTAGGACAGTGAATCCATGCGTGTAATTTTGATGACAGGCAAAGGTGGTGTAGGCAAAACTTCCGTTGCCGCAGCTACTGGACTGCGTTGTGCAGAACTAGGCTATCGCACACTTGTTTTGAGTACAGATCCGGCACACTCCTTAGCAGACAGTTTTGATTTAGAGCTAGGACATGCACCGCGAGAAATTCGCCCAAATTTGTGGGGTGCGGAGCTCGATGCGCTCTTAGAATTAGAGTCAAACTGGGGTGCCGTCAAACGCTACATAACCCAAGTTTTGCAAGCGCGGGGTTTGGATGGGATACAAGCCCAAGAATTGGCAATTTTACCAGGCATGGATGAGATTTTTGGCTTGGTAAGAATGAAACGCCATTACGACGAAGGTGAGTATGATGTTTTGATTATTGATTCAGCTCCCACCGGTACAGCATTGCGTCTGTTAAGTTTACCAGAAATTAGCGGCTGGTATATGCGCCGATTTTATAAACCGTTTCAAAACATCTCTGTCGCACTTAGACCTTTAGTTGAACCTTTTTTTAGACCGATCGCTGGTTTTTCTTTGCCAGATAAAGAGGTGATGGATGCACCTTATGAATTTTATGAGCAAATTGAAGCTCTAGAAAAAGTATTAACTGATAATACTCAAACTTCAGTGCGGCTTGTCACCAATCCAGAAAAGATGGTGATTAAAGAGTCTCTCCGCGCTCATGCTTATTTGAGTTTGTATAATGTGGCAACGGATTTAATTATAGCTAATCGCATCATTCCCGACGAAGTACAAGATCCATTTTTCCAACGTTGGAAAGAAAATCAGCAGCAATATCGCCAAGAAATTCATGATAACTTCCTTCCTCTGCCTGTGAAAGAAGTACCGCTTTTTTCTGAAGAACTTTGCGGTTTAGCAGCGTTAGAAAGATTGAAGGAAACGCTGTATAAAGATGAAGACCCAACTCAAGTTTATTACAAAGAAACGACCATCAGAATAGTGCAAGATAATAACCAATACAGTTTGGAACTTTATTTACCTGGAATTCCCAAAAACCAAGTTCAACTTAGTAAAAGTGGAGACGAATTAAATATTACAATTGGCAATCATCGCCGTAATTTAGTATTACCCCAGGCTTTGGCAGCATTGCAACCATCTGGTGCCAAGATGGAAGATGATTATCTGAAAATTCGCTTTGCTGACGCTGCGAAAATTAGTTAGGAATTGTAGAGACGTAGCAATGCTACGTCTCTACTGCATGAGATGATATTAGGAGTAGAGAAAAAAATCCAAATCCCTAATCCCCTTAATTTCGCAATTGCACCGGCATTGCTAAATAAGTCATCTTTAAACCACTTAATGGTGTAAAAATCACTGGAGTGAGATTTCCATTTAGCTGCATTTGAATTTCTTGAGATGGCAATGCTTTTAAGCCTTCCATTAAATATTTGATATTAAAGGCAATATCTATATCTTCTCCTGATATTTGTGCCGGCATCGACTCAATACCGCTACCCACATCTTGAGATTCTACAGATAAGGTAATTTCCCCAGCGTCACCGTCAATGCTAATTTTGACAATATTATTTTTTTGATCGGCTAAAACAGCAATTCGCTCTAAGGTGCTAACTAATTGTTTGCGATCAAGTGTTAATTGTCGCTCAAATTGGCGGGGAATAAGTAACCGATAAGCGGGATATTGTCCTTCTAAAATTCGGCTTGTTAAGCGTTGATTTTGCCATTGAAAGACAATTTGACCTTGATCGAAGTATAAGGCTACAGTTTCTTCTTCGGAGGAACTATGAGCCAACATTCGCTCTAGTTCCCGCATGGCTCTGTTTGGTACTGTTACTTCAAGTTGATTTTCACTACTAGCGTTCACGAAGTGTGCCGCAGGTATCGCACTTTCGTTGGTTGTTTCTACAACTGCTAAACGATGTCCATCTGTAGCTGCAAATTCCAGCGCATCTTGTTTAAGTGTTAAATGCACACCCGTAAGCACTTGCTTAGTTTCATCGCTACTGGTTGCAAATAAACAACCACGCAATCCTTCAATTAATGCGGCAGCGGTAAGATGAATTGCTTCGATATTTTCGATTATGGGTAGTTCGGGATATTCTTGGGCTCCCATTGCTCGAAGCTGATAACGTCCACTTTTCGGTGTGAGTGTAACAATTATACCTTCACCTCCGGGGGTTTCGGCGATACTTGCGGATTCATCTTCTAAGGTGATTTCTCCTTCGGGAAGACGAGAGGTGATATCAACGAGTAGTCTAGCAGGAAGTGCGATCGCTCCAGATTGGATAACTTCAGCCCTAAAGGTAGTGCGGATACCCAAGCTGAGATCGAAGGCTGTTAAACTTACAGAGTTAGTTTCAGCATCCGCTTGCAGTAACACGTTGGCAAGTACCGGATGAGTTGGACGTGATGGAACTGCACGGCTAACAATTGAGAGGTTGGTACTGAGGTCGCTTTGGGAGCAAACTAATTTCATGGTCAGGCTAACTGGTGAAGAAATATGTTAGCACCATTGTTGCGAACAATGTCACGTTTGGGAAAGTGTGCGATGCGGAGTACCGCAACCTGATGCAACGCACTTCATTAAATAAAATCATAAGCTACTGGCACATCAACAAACCGAATAAGTTTTGTTTTTATAAATTACATCTAAACCCTTGTAGAGACGTAGCAGTGCTACGTCTCTACATTCATTTTCACGCATATGTCTAATGTAATAAGTCGGTTCCCGGAGTTTTGGGGAAGACGAATTATAGATGAAGTCTTAGTAAAGTTATCAATAACTTTTTTAACACATATTTATCTCAAGTGACAAGTGTAGTAATGTTCTTTATACATCTTTTACTTCCGAAGAAGGATTTACCAAAGACTTTATATGGAAAGCAAATTAATCAACTTTTCAAATAAACGTTTGTCTGCGATTATAGTTGCAGCATTCACAGCTTTAGTTGCATTACCACTACCAGTTAAAGCAGTCACATTTGTTACTAATAGGACAGCTTTAAAAGGTAATGACTTAGTAGATTGGTCTAGTTTAGGTGCAACCAATCCTTTCAAGGTTTTACCCAATTCTTTTACAGCCACATCTCAACGCGGTTTAAATTTAAATGTAGATATTCCGCTTCCTCAACCTGGTGTTAGTGCACCATTAGTTTTTCACACTTTACCTGCACCTGGTATAGCAAGTGATTTTGCTAGTGGTGATTATATCCTGTTATCAGGCGCTAAATTCAATCCTCCATTAGATGGAAATTCGAGTCCTTTAAGTATTACCTTTGATAAACCTGTGAAAAGCGCTGGTACTCAACTAGCTGTAGCTTTTGAACTAAATCCATATAAAGCATTTGTTTCAGCTTTTGATGACGCAAATCAAGAATTGGGGACTTTTTCTTTAGATGCGGTTTCCTCGTTAGCGTTGGATAATTCTGCTGTTTTCCTTGGTATTAGCAGTGACATTGCTAATATTAAGCGGCTGGTTTTTAGTAGTTCTGTGTCAAATCGTCCTTTTGGAATTAATAAACTAAGTATTGCGGCTGTTCCTGAACCTAGTTTTACTTTTGGATTAATAGCTTTTGGTGCTTTCGGTGCAGGTTTGACGCTAAAGCGGAAATTAAATAGAATTAG
>CASBQC010000173.1 GCA_949127805.1 Nostocales cyanobacterium PMM_0081 | reverse complement strand
ATGCCCAATGCCCTATTCCCTATTCTTTATTTTTAATAGATTTCTACTCAGGTTTCAGTAATAAACTTAGTCTTAGTATTAATACCGCATTCCCTCTCAAGAGAGGGGCGGTTTTACATTGTTGTTGTGTGTAAAAGCCGCTGGAGCGGTCTGTGAAAGAAAATTATGAGGCAAAACTCATTGTTTGGTTTCCTAGTAGCGGGTGCGATCGCGCTGCTATTGATTGTTATCGCAGGCTTTTACTGGTTCTTCGGCAAAAGTCCAGTTAACCTCATTGGTGACGGGACTGTTTCGGAACCAGGTGCCGCCATTTTCGTGTCTAAAACCGCACCAGCTATGGTATCAATGCTGGTGAATCCAGACAAATGGTCGGCTAAGAATAGCGATCGCGAACTGTCAAAATTGAAAACAAGTTTATTAGCTAAGACTGGCATCGATTACAAACAAGATGTTCAACCTTGGTTGGGGAACGAAATTACACTGGCTGTCACCAGCTTAGATATCGATCGCGACCCGGAAACTGGACGGCAACTAGGGTATCTAATAGCACTAGCAACCAGTCAACCAGAAAAAAGCCGCGAGTTTGTTGAGTTGTTGTTTTCCAAGCGGGTGTTAGCTGGGGAAAACTTAGTTGTGGAACAATACAAAGGCGTAAAGCTGATTTCTGACACTTCACCATCGGAAAAAGGTTTGCTTGTCGGTGCATCTGTAGGGGATTTTGTCTTATTTGCCAACGATCCAAAAGTGTTGCGAGATGCGATTAATAACGTCCAAGCACCGGATCTTAATTTGACAACTTCCACTCAATACCAAAAAGCGCTGAAACAATTGCCCAAAGGCTCTTTAGTTGCGACTTTCCTCAATCTCCCGGCTGTAGCCGAATGGCAAGGGTTAAAACTGTCAGAAGCAACTTATGACAAGCAAATAGTTTCCTTGGCGTTGAAGCCCAATGGACTGCTTGCAGAAACCAGCTTATTGGCATCATCAGCAACATCGCCGCCATCTTCACAACTTTCGCAACCTATCAGAGCTTTAGATTATATTCCCGAAACAGCCGGTTTAGCAATCTCCGGCGTTGATTTGAGCAATTTGGATCAGAGCGATTTAGGTAAACTTTGGAAACAAGTGACAACGGCAATATCCGGTTCGCAGAAAGATATTACATCCAGCTTGATGCAACCTTTAGCGGATCTGCAAAAAGGCTGGGGTATTGATTTGCGTCATGATATTTTCAGTTGGGTGAAAGGTGAATACGCAATAGCATTGTTACCTCACCAAGAGCAAATTAATCCTGATTGGGTTTTCGTTGTGGAAAAATCCGCAGGTGTTCCCCAAGGAGTTTCTCGATTGGATGCGATCGCCTACTCCCAAGGATTAAACGTTAGTTCCCTCACCCTAGACAATCAAAAAATCTTTGCTTGGACACAGTTAACAACCGTGACGAATAACGCCGATAGCGGTTCTGAATCGATTAACCTCAAGGCAAAAGTGCAGGGAGTACATACAAACTTAGGAAATTACGAAATTTTTACATCCTCAATTGATGTAATGGATCAAGTCTTGAAAGTCAAGGATAATTCCTTAGTCAAAAATCGCAACTTCCAAGATAGTATCGCGGCGATTGGGCAACCGAATCAAGGCTATTTTTACCTTGATTGGGCAAAGAGTCACGAAATTATCGAACGTCAAATACCGATTTTCAAGTTAGTGGAAGTAGTTGCTAAACCGTTTCTGGAGAAAGTGCGATCGCTCATAGTTAGTAGTTACGGTAGCGACACAGGATTACTCAAAGGTGGTATCTTCTTCCAACTTAATCACTCCTGATGTAGAGACAAGGGGGACTTTCTTGACAGGGGAGAAGGAGGAATTTCTTCTTTGTCTCCCCCATCTCCCCATTCCCCCAACTTCACAAAAACCTCTATTGTGGCACATATTAATGTGGCACACATGGAAAAATATACTTAACTATTCTCTGTATTATAAGTATATAAAAAAACTATAAATACCCTGTTGGAGGGCTAATATGAAATATTTTCGCCCCCGACTTCAGTTGCGAAGCGGCTTAATTTTAGCTTTAGTTAGTGTTATTACTGCTAGCCCTGTAATGGCACAACCATCAAACTTTGGTAAGTTCAGTTTGACACCAGGCTTTTCACCAGTACAAGGAACAGTAGAAGGATATACTGGCGGTTCTTATTCATTGTCTGCGATTAGTAACCGCGATCGCGACAGAAATGCTTGTATTGGTTTTGCCGATCCCAAGCCAGATCATGTGATGGTTTTGGAAAAAGACTTTTCCCAATTGAGTATACGAGTAAACAGCGGCGGCAAAGACACCACTTTACTCATCCAAGGACCAGACGACGGAAGTATTCGTTGTGGTGATGACACTGGTAAAAGAAAAGATGCCAGCATTCAAGGTAGCGACTGGAAAGCTGGAACTTATAAGATTTGGGTAGGTACATTTAATTCTGGCGACAAGGGTAACTACACTTTGAGAGTGCAGCAATAGTGGGGAATGGGGCATTTGTCATTGAAAGAATCTCTTATTCCCAATGCCTTCAATCGAGCGTGCCCAATTAGCAATTAGCAATGCCCGAATAAAAGCGATCGCACTTGGAAGGATAAGATAGACGTAGCTCGTTTTGCTTTCCGAGGGTACTATCAAAGTGCTATCTACACTGCGTACAGACTTTCGCATTATTTTTGAACGTGATCCAGCCGCTCGTAACTGGTTGGAAGTATTATTTTGCTACCCCGGTTTGCAAGCCTTGCTATTCCATCGGCTGGCTCACCGACTGCATATAATCGCTATTCCGTTTTTCCCCCGGCTGATTTCCCATATTGCTCGGTTTTTGACTGGAATTGAAATCCACCCAGGCGCCACTATTGGCAAAGGTGTATTTATTGACCACGGTATGGGCGTGGTAATTGGTGAAACAGCAATTATTGGCGACTATGCGCTCATTTATCAAGGTGTCACCCTTGGCGGTACTGGTAAACAAAGCGGCAAACGCCACCCAACTTTAGGCGAAAATGTCGTAGTTGGTGCCGGAGCGAAGGTACTGGGTAATATTCAAATTGGCAACAACGTCCGCATCGGTGCAGGCTCAGTTGTTCTACGGGATGTCCCTTCTGATTGTACTGTGGTAGGGGTACCCGGTCGCATTATTTATCGTGCTGGAGTCAAAGTTTCACCCCTAGAACACAGCAATTTACCTGATTCTGAGGCAGAAGTAATTCGCGCCTTAGTTGACCGCATAGAGTTGTTAGAACAACAAATACAACAGCTTCACCAACTCCAATCTTCTCCAAAAATTCCAGTAATGGCGGGTAAATTCGCCGCCAACGAAGGTGAAGAAACAGAAAATAAATTACGCTGCAACCTTAGAGACAAAGCTATTCAGCAGTTTCTTGATGGTGCAGGAATTTGAGGAGACAAAGAGAAATCTGGGCATTGCATAATGGTGGGATGAATCGTAGAGACGTTCCGTGGTCACGTCTCTACAATACGTTCAATTTTTGACACATATCACAAAATCATCCCGAAAATATACAACGCCGAAATCTGCTTTTTCTATCTCCCCCATTTCCTATTTCCATCAAGGATTAATTTCTTGGCTATACCACTGTAGCTGTTGATCCAAGGAGTATAAATAGCGGTTTTGTGGTTCACCCTTTAATTCGAGGTGATCTACTTGCATGGGGTCAAGTAGCAATAGGCAGAAATTTGCCAAAGGCTGAGTAGCATCGGGTGGTGGTGGATTAAAAGCTGCTGGGTCTTGAACTCTAGGTTTACCAGGATCAGCCCAAGCAAATTGTAACCGCGCTGCATCACTTAGCTCTTGCCAAGTTATCATGCGTGCTTTATCTAAATCTGGGTCAGAATTATCACTCCCTACCAAGGTTAGACAGCCAGTGATGCGGAATTGTTCTCGTGTGTTGGGAAAGTACCAGCAAGCTTCTGCCCAAGGTTGATGCTCTATCTGATCGGCTTTTTCACTGCGAGCATCGGTGATAAATTTTAACTGGTTGGTGTCTTCGAGAAAGCCGCGAAAGACGACGGTACGATTAGCGGGACGATTATTTGCCCGAACCGTTGCCAGTTGGAGGTAACGAGCATAAACAAGGCTGCGGTTGCGATGAAGCGCACGAGCGAGAGGCGATCGCCAAGGAGCAACAGACATAATTAAATTGATAATAAAATTAAAACTTTACTGCAACTCAGTGCAGCTGTAGAGCTAGCGCAAATCAAAAAATTTTGCAATCTTTCACGTTACATCTACTTGGCGTATAGTCATAATCTGTCGAAAAATAACCAACAATATTTGACTCATGGTTCGAGAACTTGAACTAAAACGTATTCTGGCAAAGTTTCCAGAAACTGCCCCTGCTGCTAATCCAGTGTTTTTTAGAACTTATAGCCGCGCTCTAGAGGTAGGACAAAGAGAGACATGGGAACAAGTATGCGATCGCACTCTCACCGGCTTAACAAAGGTAGGAAACCTACGCCCAGAAGAAGCTGCTATACTGTCTTCAATGCAGCAAAACCTAAAAGCGTTGCCTAGTGGACGCTGGCTTTGGGTTGGTGGTACAGACTGGATATCCAAGCCCAAAAACTTTTCCGGGGGTTATAACTGCACCTCCACCAATTTAGAGGATTGGAATGCTTTTGGCTTGATGATGGATCTGGCAATGATGGGTTGCGGTACTGGTACCGTGATTGAACCAAAATATATCAGCCAAATTCCCCCCATCCGCAATCACCTAAATGTAAGCGTACAAGGTGAAATTGGCAGTATTCCTGTTGAACAGCGTCGGGAATTTACAGAAACCAAAATAACCGGAAATTCTGTCACCATCCACGTTGGAGACAGTCGTCAAGGTTGGGTAGAATCATATGAAACACTTTTAAAACTCTCTAGTGATGAAAGATTTTCTGGAGAAGTTGAAGTTATCGTTGATATCAGTGATGTGCGTAAAGCCGGAGAAACTCTCAAGGGCTTTGGTGGTGTTGCTAACCCGGTAAAATTGCCTGGACTGTATGAACGTTGTGCATCCATTCTGAATAAAGCTGTCGGACGGCAATTAAATTCAGTTGAATGCTGTTTGTTAATCGATCAAGCTGCTGTCACAATTGTTGCAGGCAACATCCGTCGCTGTCTACCTGAAGACGCATTGGTTCATACATCTAAAGGTCTTGTTCCCATTTGTGATGTTGAAGTGGGTGACTTAGTGCAAACACCTCTGGGATTTCGTCGAATTGTTGATAAATTCGACCAAGGATTTCAGGATGTATATGAAATTGAAACTAATGCCACTTACCCTAGAGCAACTTTAAACCACAGACAAGCAGTTCTTGCTGATGCTAAAGGTGGAGTTACCTGGAAATCGATTGGGAGTCTAGTTGAAGGCGATCGCCTCCTCCACAACACGCAAGTGCTACCCGGTACAGTTACTCATTTACCTCCTGATTTTACTGAATCTCGACCCTCAAATAGTCGCACAGCTAAGTCGTTTGTAATTCCCGAATTAACCGCTGAGGTTGCTTGGCTCATTGGGTTAACCCACGGTGACGGCTATGTAGCTGTTGGTCGCGTCGAATGGACAATGAACAGCTTAGATACCGAACTCACAGCCAGAATTCAAGCCAAAATCAATGCTGCTCTAGCTTTATTTGGATTAACTGCTGTTCATGGCGTTATTAAAGGTGAAAATACGGCTAAGTCCATTTGTTCATCAATTCGACTCGCTGAGTACTTCCATCACTACATTAAGCAACCTCATGTTCCCTTAACAGTTCCTAGTTTTATTTTGCAGGGTTCAGTAGATATTAGGACTGCTTACCTAGCTGGATTAGTGGACAGTGATGGTGCGGTTAATAACCGACCCCCTCACTTAGTAACATCGGTCTATCGACCATTTATTAGACAAGTTGGCACAGTTTTATCCAGTTTGGGTATCGCTGGCAGAATTGCCATTACACATCCCCAAGAGCAAGGATGGCAAGTTAAGTATAGCCTCACCATTCCAGCGCTCAAAGAACGCTATAATGCCCTGATTGCAACTCACTCGCTGAAGGGTGAGCTGAGGCAAGGACTCAAAATGTATGGTTTCACTGTCCCCGGTGTCGTTATGAGGGAAGCATACACTTACAGCGAAATGCGAGAAATGGGATTCCAGGGTTCCCGCACAGTTGATGCCAACTACGAACGCTATATTGTTGAGGCTGATATCTCATTAGATATTCCAGTCACTGTCAAGAGCCTAGGTAGTTACGATCATGTCAAAACTTATGACATTGAAGTAGAAGAAGCTCATTGTTTCTACTGTGATGGCTATCTGACACATAACAGTGCGGGGATGCGTCAATTTGATTCTGATGATAAACAAGCAGCCACCGCTAAAGATAATCTATGGCAGCAAGACGAAAATGGCAACTGGCGAATCGATCCAGAGCGGGATGCTCTGAGGATGGCAAATCATAGCAGAGTTTTTCACCGCAAGCCAACATTAGAAGAATGTACTGATGCTGTCCGCAAACAGTATTATAGCGGCGAGGGAGCAATTCAATGGGCTGGTGAAGCTGTAGCCAGAGCTAATTGTGATTTGCTATCAACTCAAAGCTTGAAAACTGATTTTTTACAAGCTTACGAACAAGGAACAGCAAAACAGTGGTTGCAAAAACACTATCCTCACATTGATGCGTCGGAATTGGAGCATCGTTTATCTCGCTACGGGCTTAATCCTTGTCATTCCGGTGATACATTAGTTTCAACAGACCAAGGTTTAGTGCCGATCAAAAATTTAGTTGGCAAGCCATTTAAAGCCTTAGTTGATTTGCGTTCTGTGGGGTTAGAGGGGGTTAAGTTAACAGATGCGATCGCATTTTCTACTGGTGTACAAACAACTTATATAGTTACCCTAGACAATGGGTTACAGATGAGGTGTACTGCTGAACATCAACACTTTACCAATCAAGGTTGGGTAGCAACTAAAGACTTAAACAGCGATCATTCTATCTACATTCAGAAAGGAGAAGGAAGTTTTGGTGAAGGTACGATCACAGTGAACCAAGCTCAAATGCTAGGTTGGTTGTATGGGGATGGTTCAATCTACCGAGGAAGTAGCGGCTTAGATGCAGTCTTCTATGTAAATCAAAAGGAATACCCAACAGTATTTCCCATTCTCACCTCAGCAGTTGAGTCTTTGACAGGCTATTGCCATAAGCCAAGTTTGGTGAAAGGAGTTTATACTTTTCACTCTGCTTCAGCTTTGATGAACTCATTCTTTGTCAAATTGGGTGTTCAATCCAAAGACTATTTACCAGATAGTTTTCTATCTCAATCAAAAGAAGTAATCATCGGTTTTCTACAGGGATTGTTCTCTGCTGATGGTTGTGTGAGTATTAAGCCAAGACACGTAGAACTTCGTAACCGTTCTAGGGAACTACTGAGGCAAATTCAGTTATTACTTTTAAATCTGGGAATCAAAAGTAGCCTCAAGATTAAGCAAAAACCTGGGGCACAAGGTGTCAGATATACTTTGAAAGATGGCACTGAAAAAGTCAGTAAAAATCGGGGAAGTTGGCGGTTGATAGTTTACTCAGGAGATGGAGTAAGAAACTTTTGGAAATTAATTGGTTTCGCGCTTGTACCAGCAAAACAGGAACGATTAGAACAACTAGCTACAAAGAAGCTGTCCAGAAGTTATAGTGAATTTGTTGTCAGTAGTTGGTTTACTTCAAAAGTTCAAATTGTAGAGGAGTTTGGGGAAGAACCTGTATACGACATGCATGTTCCACTAACTCATTCTTTCATTGCTAACGGTTGCGTTACGCACAACTGTGGTGAAATTATAGGTAGCAATTTTCACTGCAACCTCAGTGATATTCACGTAAATCAAATTGACCCAACTAACTACAAAGAACAGGAGGAAGCTTTCACCGCTGGAGCGCTATCTGTAGCCGCACTTTTACATCACAAATTCTTAGAACCTCGCTATCAATACAGTCGCGAATTAGACCCGATTGTGGGGGTTTCTTTCACAGGTTTATTTGATTTCTTTGTTCATGCTTTTGGGGTTGATTGGTTGCGCTGGTGGGTAGAAGGTAGACCTGCAAATGCTCAAGGAATCGCGTTTAAGCAAAAAGAGGAAGAATACCTAACCTCATGGAAAAATATTGTGCATCGTGTTGTTTGGGATTATTGCGATCGCCATAATTTCAAACGCCCAAATCGCTGCACTACAGTTCAACCTAGTGGGACTAAATCTTTATTAACTGGTGCTAGTCCAGGATGGCATCCCCCCAAAGCACAAAGATTTCTCCGACGCATTACTTTTGGCAAAAATGACCCGGTAGCTTTAGCTTGTATAGACTACGGCTATAATGTCATTCCCTCCCAATCTGATAAAGATGAAAAGGGCAATTTATTAGACGATCCCTTCGATCCCAGATGTTCAGAATGGCTAGTAGAAATTCCCGTTGCCGTACCTTGGGCTGATATACCTGGAGTTGATGAAATTGATATTAGTCAATTTAGTGCGATCGCTCAAATGGATTTCTACATGCAAGTGCAGAAATTCTATGTCACACATAACACCTCTGCCACCATCGAGCTACGGGAAAACGAAGTAGAACCGCTATCACATCTAATTTGGCAAGCCATACAAAATGATGAAGGTTACATTAGCGCTGCACTTCTGGCACGCTTTGACGATCATCAAACTTTCCCGCGTTTGCCATTCGAGCCTATCACCAAAGAACAGTATGAGCATCTACTTAAAGAAGTAGAAATGCGTCGTCAAAATGATGAGTTTCATACTGTCTTAACTCGCTACGATTCCGGTGAGTTAATGGAAGCAGGACCTGCCGGTTGCGACTCTGATAAGTGCATGATGCCCGAACAAAGTCCGATGTAAATAATAGACAATTAAGGGCGGTGGATGTAACTGCTTTGGTTACACCATCGCTTTTTCTATCGCGTTTCAACAAAGGTACTTACACCAATACGCCAAACAAAGCCTTGAGTAACAAGTTACGATAAATTAAGCTACTGCTTAACTTTACACACCTGCACTAGGAGATTCTTCATGTTCCTTGATGAATTGTCACCAATCTTTAAACAATTTATCCACCATCCAGGCTCATTTACTGGTGGATTTTTCTCTGGTTTGCTTCGACTCCACTTGGCTGACGATCCGGTTAAAAGCTGGCTCAATCAACAGCTAGGCTCAACTAGTTATACTACTTCCACAAGTCAAGCACATAATGGCAGAACTAGCGGTCCTCAGTCGATATCTATTGACTAAATTTTACTGTCGCTAGAAAATCTCACACAAATACAGAGACGTTGAATACAACGTCTCTAATGTAAATTTTTATAAATAAATATGTACTTCCACTTAGATAATATAAGTATATCAACTAATTAAAAAGGATGAAGGATAAAAGATGAACGCGAGTGCGTCTCCCCCTGGGAGAAGGATGTTTCTGAGAAAGAATTTGAACTTTCTTTTTTGTTAGAAAGCCCAAATAAAAACCTATCTTTGAGACGTATTTCTTAAACCCCATAGTATTTATTT
>CASBQC010000172.1 GCA_949127805.1 Nostocales cyanobacterium PMM_0081 | reverse complement strand
GGTTATGGGGTGGTAACTGCCTCAGATGGACGAACAGCTCTAGAATATCTCAAAAATTTTGAACCCAACTCTGGAGAGCTTCTTTTTGACCTGCTTATCCTTGATTTAATGCTACCTCAAATCAATGGACTGGATATTTGCCGCTTGCTACGTCATCAAGGAAATCCAGTACCAATTTTGATGCTGAGTGCTAAAGGTAGTGAAACTGACCGGGTTTTGGGTTTAGAAGTCGGGGCAGATGACTATCTGACTAAACCTTTTAGTATGCGGGAGTTAGTGGCTCGTTGTCGAGCTTTACTTCGACGGCAACGTTTAAGCACAATGCCTGTAGTGCCAGTTTTACATTATAAGGAAGTAACATTAAATCCTCAAGAGTGTCGCGTCATCGTTCGCGGTCAAGAAGTGAATCTATCGCCGAAAGAGTTCCGCCTGTTAGAATTGTTTATGAGTTATGCTCGTCGGGTATGGTCACGAGAACAATTGCTAGATCAAGTTTGGGGACCAGATTTTGTCGGGGATAGTAAAACTGTAGACGTTCACATCCGCTGGTTACGCGAAAAATTAGAGCAAGATCCTAGTCGTCCGGAATATATTGTCACAGTGAGGGGTTTTGGCTATCGATTTGGATAATTGATGACGATAGTTGTTAGTTTTTAGTTGTCATAAAGTAACTAAAAACTCGCGATGCTGGTATTGGTTTTTTTTCTGGGTTTAGCCATAGGCATTGGGTTTTGGATTTGGCAACAAATTCAACTAAATCGCTATTTGGGACAAGTCCTGCGACCTTTTACCCCTTATTCTCAGGTAATGCTACCGCTGATTCCTGGTTTGCGGCATGAAATTACCTTGCTTGAGCAGCATCAGCAAGATTTACAGCAGTCGCTGCAAACTTATGAAAAAATACTGGATTTTGCACCGGTAGGATATTTGCAAGTTGATGAAGAAAATCAACTGCTGTGGTGCAATCAGCAGGCAAGAGAGATATTGTATTTGCAAAGATGGCAACCAGGACAGGTGCGCTTGTTGCTAGAACTGGTAAGATCCTATGAGCTTGACCAGCTAATTGACCAAACTCGCGATCGCTCTTCTGCACAAATCAAAGAATGGGTGTTTCACCCCTCTTGTGAGAACGCCGAAGCCATGTTAGAAGTAAAATCTCTAGCTTTGCGAGCATCCAGCTTGCCATTACCCAATGGACAGGTAGCAGTATTTCTGGAAAATCGCCAACCACTGCTAGATATGAACGCAGCACGCGATCGCGCTTTTTCCGATCTGGCACACGAACTGAAAACTCCCCTGACTTCCATTCGTCTGGTTGTCGAAACTTTACAAAACCGATTAGAATCACCTTTGAATCGTTGGGTTGACCGCTTAATGCAAGAAGTTGACCGATTAATTAGCTTAGTGCATAGCTGGTTAGAGCTGACCCAAATGGAAAATAACCCAGCAATTCAATTGCGTCTAGAAGTAGTGGAAGTGCGATCGCTAATTGCCTCTGTCTGGGCAACACTAGAACCCCTAGCACAGCAGCAGCAACTAACTCTTGACTATTCAGGAGGAGAAAAGCTGTGGATTCAAGCAGATAAATCGCGATTATACCAAGTATTTATGAATTTGCTCGATAATAGCATCAAATACAGCCCCCCAAATACAAAAATTCACATAGAGGCGAAAATTATCCCCAAAAATAATAACTATGGTAACAATTCTTCTCCCCAATGTTTGGAAATCAATATAATAGATTCTGGATTGGGTTTTTCGGCAAGCGATTTGCCTTATGTTTTTGAGCGATTTTATCGGGGAGATACAGCGCGAAGTCGTGAATCACAACCATCTAGAAACTCAAAAACGGCGATCGCTGGAACTGGTTTAGGTTTGGCGATCGTCAAACAGATAATCCTAGCACACAAAGGTTCAATTAAAGCCATGAATCATCCCCAAACAAAAGGTGCATGGCTGCAAGTCGTATTCCCAGAAGTTGTGGCAAACTCCCAAAGCCAAGATTATAGTTAAACAATATCTTCATGTTTGAGACCAAAAATGACCAAAGCAGTCCTTGATAGTCCCAATCCTGAAAGACCCCAGCTAGCACGGGCTATGAGACGTTTAGAACGGGATGTATTATGTATGGGTGCTTTGGTCGAACAATCATTTCGGCTCAGTCACCAAGCTTTAATTGCCCGCAACTTAAGCGCAGCTGAGGAACTTCCCCGATTAGAGAAAAAAATTGACCGCTTTTATAAACAAATCGAATCAGATTGTACAGCAATCATGACCCTGCAAGCACCAACGCCTCAAGATTTGCGGTCTTTGAGTGCTATTATGCAGTTGGTACGCGACCTAGAACGCATCGGCGATTATGCTGAGGATCTAGCTGAAATTGCCGTGAAAATCTTTCCTTATCCGCCTCATCCCACTTTACCAGAAATTGCCTTCATGTCTCACCACGCCCAAGCAATGCTAGCTACTAGTTTGGTGGCTTTGGCAGATTTGGATGAAGTTAGTGGACGCAGTATCAAGCGCTTAGATGATGCTGTAGATAATGCCTATGATCGCGTTTATCAAACTTTAGCTTACCAACGAGATGTTCCCGGTATAGTTGAACCAATTGTCTTGCTAGCTTTAGCAATTCGCTGTCTCGAACGTATGGCAGATCATGCCACTAATATCGGTCAACGAGTAGCATACATTGTTACCGGTCAACGCGGATAGTTGGGGCATCCGGCACGTTCCCATTTTTCTGATAAATTTAATTGATTAATTGATGAAGACAATTTAGAAATTTTGTAGTATAGAATACCGGTTTTCCAGATTTTTTTTTGATAGTGTGTGAGAAGAAAGTAATTTTTGGTGAAAAAACATACATTTCAGTGAAATGTAACCTCTGGTTAAACTCTGAAGATTAAAGTAAAAATTAGGCAAATTAAAAATTTGTTGAGACTTTACTAAAAGACTTCGAGTATTATATCAAACATAATACTACATAGACAAAGATTTTTGCAATCTTTTCGTAGCTTCACAAGCAAATCAAATGTTTGTTAAATAACATACATTTCACTAAAAGCTTACCTATTCTTAATCTTTGACGTTTAAAGTAACCAAAGAGAAGGTGCAAAATATGGATTTAGTTGAAAAGATGTAGTGTAATCGATAAAAGTGATGAGTATCAAACGTCGGGAATTCTTGCTGTTATTGGGAGGAAGTGCAGGTGCAGCAGCACTAGGCTCTCTAAGTGGATGTGAAAAAAAATATACAGTTCAGCAAGTAGCTAGCACGGCGAATTCATTTTTATTTCAACCCATAAAAGGTGCTATACCCTTAGAAACTGGTGGGTTTAAACCAGAACAGCAAAAAGAAATTTACAGCACCCATGAAGTTGTAGATGATTTAGTACTACCAAAAGGCTTTCAATACCAAGTTATTGCAGCTTGGGGTGATAAAGTAGGTGATTCCCGCTTTGGTTACAACAACGATTATTTATCTTTTGTCCCGACGACTGAAAACGAAGGATACCTCTCAGTTAACTTTGAATATATCAGTGCCATCCCCTGGATGCAGACATATGAGCAAGTAATTGGCAAATCATTACCATTTGCAGAGGTAAAAACAGCACTGAAAAAGAATGCATCGGGTAAAAATGAAGTTAATGCTTATGCTTTGCCAGATAAAGACCCAATCAAAGCGAAAATTAAGGAAATATGTTCAGAAGCGCTGTTAGATCAAGGATTGGGGATTATCTCAATTCGGAAAACGTCTGCGGGTAAATGGGAAAGAACTAATTCTCTTAGCGATCGCCGAATTAGTGGAATTTCTGGGTTAGAAGACAAGCGTTATTTAAAAGCAACCGGTCCTGGGGTAACGGTGTTTCGCAAAAAACAGGGAGAAGGATATATTGATAAATTAGGCGATCGCATAATCGGTTCTTTCGCTAACTGCGCCGGCGGAACAACACCTTGGGGTACAGTGTTGAGTGCAGAAGAAAACTTTCAATCACAAGTACCAGAACCAGTATATGCTGATGGAACTTCCTTAGACCCAAGTAAACGACCTTTTGCTTTGAGTGATGAAGGACTTGAAGGACAAGGTAACGTTTTTGGATTAGCCGGAAATAAATATGGTTGGATTGTCGAAGTCGATCCAGCAAACCCGAATGATTACGGGACAAAACACACTTGGTTAGGACGATATCATCATGAAGCGGTTGGGGTGCGGGTTGAATCTGGGAAACAATTAGCATTTTATTCGGGATGCGATCGCAGAGGAGGACATATATATAAGTTTGTGAGTAGCGATCGCGTTACCAACCCCAAAGATAAAGCTAATTCCCAACTACTCCAAAAAGGAATGCTTTACGCTGCCAAATTTAACGCTGATGGTACAGGTCGCTGGATTCCCCTGAAAGCAGACACACCTGTAGATCCAGATGTTCCCAGCAACATCGCTGGAAATATCATCCGCTTACCAAAAGGTGCGACAAAAAGCAAAGCCGATTTTCAACCTTTACCAGAACCAATTGAAGGATTTAATCTACAAATCACCAAAGACGAAGAAATTAGCTCCTTTAAACAAAAGTACAAAAAATTAGGCGACCTTTACATCGGTAATAGTGAAGAACAGCAAGGGGCAATTTTAATTGACGCACATTATGCCGCAAATGCTGCCGGTGCAACATGCACAGCGCGTCCAGAAGATACAGAAATTGCTCCTAATGGCGATTTGTACATTAGCTTTACCTCTGGTTCTCCTGATAAAGAAGGTGGTCCCGACATCAGAGTTTTCAAAAGTCCTAAAGGTGAAGCATCCTATGAGTATGGTTGGGTGATGCGTTTAACTGAAGATAACAACGATCCCGCAGCCGATAAATTTAAATGGCAAATGTTAGCAACAGGAGGGGAACCCGCAGCAGGTGGTATGGGTTTCGCTAATCCCGATAACTTGCTGCTAGATCGTAGTGGAAATGTCTGGATGGTAACGGACATTTCTACAGGTAACCTAAATAACTCTGTCAAAAATCGTACTGACGACAAAGGTAAACCCACTAATATATCTGGTATTTTTGGTAACAACACTATCTGGTTTATTCCTACCAATGGTGAAGCAGCTGGTAAAGCATTTTTATTTGGTACAGGACCGATGGAATGCGAAACCACAGGTCCTTGCTTCACTGAAGATGAGCAAACAATGTTTCTCTCAGTACAGCATCCGGGGGAAGTCAACGGTATCCGTAAAAACCAAGCTTCAGAAAGCAGAGAATTTTTAGTTACCACCACTACAGGTGAAGAATTTTTGCAAACCCGCAAAGTTCCCATTGGTTCTAATTGGCCCAGCAAAACTCTTGATTCTCCACCTAAGCCAGCAGTTGTTGCTATTACTAAATCTTCATCTACTTGACAAATATTTTCAATCCCAGTACGCTAATCATAATTTCATCAAGGAATTTTTATACAAACCATTACCAAATTTTAAGCTGCATCTATATATTAAATTACCATCACAATATATGCTAGCTAATGCCATGTAATAACTTCTAAAAGCTACTATCCGATCCTAGTAACGCTTCCTCAGGCGGTTTGACCATCTCAAATTATTAGTTGAATAATTGCCAAACACTATTTGGCAATCTAATTTTAGATTTGCCCATCATTCAAATTATCTGAACCTACCTTAAAACGGTTTATCAAACCAAACATCTATCCTTTGACTGAATTTTGTGTATCTAAGCGCGTTATAGCTGCCAGATGTCTTGTTGAGAAAGGATTTACCAGATACCCTAATAATTTTTCAATTCACACAAACAACTTCTATTAAGTGAGATAACTTTCATGACATATTCGCCGATTAATACACCAAATTCTATATCTAACAATCCCTTAACTACTGGCAATGAACAACTCCCTCAGAGGTTATTTAACCGTCGAGAAATAATTCCCCAACGTAATGATGTACTTTGGCGGATTGAACGGGGAACAATTCGTACCTTAACCTGGAGTGAAGATGGAACATTTATCACTCTGGGTTATTGGGGACCAGGGGATTTAGTTGGTTATCCTTTATCCACAGTCAAGCCCTACCAAATTGAATGCTTGACAAGTGTAGAGGTAACTATTATACCACCTCATATGTGGCATCAAGATTTGAATGCTTTATTATGCCACATTCAACAGGCAGAGGAATTATTAAGTATAGTACATCGCAAGCCAATTTATCTACGTTTGTGGCAATTTTTGGTATGGTTGAGTGAAAAGTTTGGTCGTGAGGTCGAACAAGGCAAGCTGATCGACTTGAATGTTACCCACCAAGAAATTGCCGAAGTTTTAAATACAACACGCGTCACAGTCACACGGCTGCTACAGCAGTTTGAGGAAGAAGGAAAAATGTTACGCTACAAACGCCGGATTGTTCTGCGTTTTCCCAATCAAGGAGCAAAAAAATAATCACAGATGTGTGCTAGTTGACTTGTTTATACTACAGACACTCTGGTTAAATAGACAATGAGAGTTTCCATGCGTCAGGACTTACGCAACACTATATCAAATGATTACTTCGTGTTTCACCCTTAGTTTTGAGTGCCCAAAGTCGCTCTTAATTATCTGTGCCTCCAGAAGAGTTAGTTTTTGGTGATTTTGCGTAAGTCCTAACTTATGAAACAACCAGAAGAGCAAACATTTTGTCTGTGGGATTTTTTTGTGCGATCGCCATTCGCTGTCCCTACTTCATGAGATAATATTCCTTGCCCTCAAAAACCAATAGTCAGTAAAGCCGGTGGTAACTCACAAAACAAACATTAAAAAGGATGAAGGATAAAAGATGAACGCGAGTGCGTCTCCCCCTGGGAGAAGGATGTTTCTGAGAAAGAATTTGAACGCTTATTTGAAAGAAAGCCCAAATAAAAACCGTCTCTTAGACGTATTTCTTAAACCCCATAGTATTTATTTCATACTTCATACTTCATACTTCATACTTTAGATAAATCTTAATATCTAAATAAACTTATCCAAAAATTCGTTCCCAACTTGAAG
>CASBQC010000171.1 GCA_949127805.1 Nostocales cyanobacterium PMM_0081 | reverse complement strand
TATTTAATTACTGTAACCGCTACTAAGTTACAATTCATTAGTTCCACTGATTACAAATTTTTAGCGAAGGCTCTAGGATATTTTATAAAGTTTTAATAAACATGTGAGAAAGTATGAAGGTTGAAAAATTTATCAATTATCCTTCAGCCTTCATACTTTATATTTCACACTTTAGACAGTGGTGATGTCTTTTTCTTTTTCTGCCAACAAGTCGCCGATTTTAGCGGTGTACTTGTCGGTTAGTTTTTGCAATTTGTCTTGCTGGTCTTTGGCTTCATCCTCAGGGATGTCCGAGGCTTTCTCCTGCTTGCGAATTGAGTCTAGGGCATCGCGGCGGATGTTGCGAATGGCAACGCGTCCTTCTTCAGCATATTTGGCGGCGAGTTTGACAAATTCTTTACGCCGATCGCTTGTCAAGGGCGGAATATTCAGCCGAATCACAGAACCGTCGTTGTTGGGGGTTAAACCAACATCCGACAAAGAAATTGCCTTTTCGATCAAGTTCATGGTATTGCGATCGTAAGGCTGAATCGTAATACTTGTCGAATCTGGCGTGCTAATGTTTGCCAGTGATTTCATTGATGTGGGGGTACCGTAGTATTCCACCATCACCTTATCTAGTAGACTCGCATTGGCGCGACCAGTGCGAATCGTGTTAAAAGCTCGTTGAGTTGACTCAACGGTCTTTTGCATCGTACTCTCAGCTTCATCTAATTTCACAAGAACCTCCCACAAGGGTGCCGATAGATTCTCCCATAATTGCTCGTTGAATATTACCTCGCACCGATAAATCAAATACAAGTATGGGAATGTTGTTTTCTTTACACATAGCAATCGCAGTACTATCCATTACCCGCAAATCTTGAGCCAAAACGTGGGTGTAAGTAAGGCTTTGATAGCGTTTGGCATCAGGATAGATATGGGGGTCAGCATCGTACACTCCGTCTACCTTGGTGGCTTTAAAAATTATTTCCGCATCAATTTCTGCGGCTCTTAATGCGGCAGTCGTGTCGGTAGTAAAGAAAGGATTTCCAGAACCAGCGCCAAAAATTACCACCCGTCCTTTTTCAAGATGACGGATGGCACGACGACGAATATATGGTTCGGCTACTTCTTGCATAGCGATCGCAGTTTGTACCCGCGTTTCTACCCCTATTCGTTCCAGCGAGTCTTGTAGTGTCATGGCATTCATTACCGTGGCAATCATCCCGATGTAGTCAGCGTTTGCCCGGTCCATACCCGCCGACGCGGCTTTGACGCCACGAAAAATATTACCGCCGCCCACAACAATGGCGATCTGAACACCTGTGGCTATCACCTCTGCTATCTCTTGTGCTATTCCTTTCACCACTTCTGGATCAATTCCATAGCCCATGTTGCCCATCAAGGCTTCACCGCTCAGTTTAAGTAAAACCCGTCGGTAATTCGTTCCCATGAAGTTACGCTTTATCAAAAAGTTGCAATTGCCTCCAATTTAAGATAGCAGTGGGCGTGACTTTCTGTCTCTATTAGTCGGTTAAAGTTATCAAGGTTGGCATGAGTAATGGGGACTCTTTACTGGGGACTGGGGACTAGAAAAAGAATTATTACCCATGCCCCATGCCCAAATTGAACTACTAGTTAGGCGACTATCAACGAAGTACCAACAGGTTTAGTTTGAGGGATGTGTATTTCTTGACCTTGAAATAAACAGGCGATCGCGTTTTTCAGATATTGCTCTTTCACAGACCGTGGATCTTCCGGGTTATCATCAATTTGTCCTTTGTAGCGGACTATACCATCTTTATCTATTAAGAAAGCCATTGGTGTAACCAGCGCTCCAAAGCTGCGGCTTGTATCTTGGGTTGAGTCCCAGAGATAGGGAAAGTTCAACTCATGCATGAGCGCAAAAGCTTGCATATTGTCAAAGCTTTCCGTGGGATTCTGATTGCCATCACTGCCATTCATGCCAATCAGCGAAAAACCTTGTTCAGCAAATTCCCCTTGAATTTCTTTTAGCCTATCTATATACAACCTGACATAAGGACATTGGTTGCACATGGAAATCACGCCGACAGCACGGAACTTTTCAAGATAACGCCGAAGATGGTGTACTTGTTTGTCAATTCCTGGCAGTTCAAAATCTGGTGCGTAGCTTCCTACAGGAGTGTCAATTATTTCTAGTATATTCATCTTCTTTCAGCGCCAAGGAACTAAAAACAAAAAATATAGTCACATGCAGCGTTATGTTCCAGCTTCAAACCAACCCTTAGCTGATGCTTGATATCCAATAATTTTATAGACCAATTTAGCTGCCGTAAATTGTGAAACTACTGAATCTACAATAGGTGCTAATTCCATGACATCACAGCCGATGACATTATGTTTTTCACAAAGGCGCCGCAAAAAGGTCATTAAGGCATACCAATTCAAACCGCCCGGTTCTGGAGTCCCAACGCCAGGAATTAAGGTAGGATCGATGCCATCTAAATCAATGGTGAGAAAAACTTTATCTGTCTGAATGGCAGAAATTGCTCGTTCGGTCCAATTTGGCTCGTTAGCAATTTCCCGCGCTCGAAATACAGTTAGCTGTTTTTCTTTAATTAAGTCGGCTTCTTCTTTGCAAATCGCTCGAATGCCAATTTGGACGGTGGGTAAATCCATGTCGACAATTCGCCGCATTACACAAGCATGATTGTGAATTGAGCCTTGATACTCGTGGCGTAAGTCACCGTGAGCATCAATTTGCACTACCGTAAATGGTTCTGTATAAACTTTCCGATATGCTTCGACGATTCCCGCAGTAATACTGTGTTCGCCACCCAAAGCAATAACAAATTTGCCATCATTAATCAACTTATAAACTGTTTCTTCGGTGACTTTGAGCATCTCCTCGGCAGTGACACTACAGGAGCGCGTGTCCGCAATTGTTTGGTGAGTGTAAATTCCGACTTCGCAACCAGTTTCTTTATCCAGTTCCTCGTCGTAATATTCCACCTGATGGGAAGCCTCCAGTATTGAATCTGGACCATTTTCACAGCCCCGACGATAAGTCGTTGTTGCTTCGTATGCAATGGGCAATATTACTACTTTTGATGTATCATAAGTAGCAGCAACGTCACTGCCTAGAAATGGCATTACATAAGTAGAAGTTTGTGCCAACATGATAAAAACTTTCCTCAGTTTAGATGATACGTGACTCTTAATACTGACATAATCTAACTTATGAATGCACTATTTCTATCAAAAAGATGAGAGCTACTCTATGCTGAATTAAACTGTGAGCTTGGCACTGATGCTGAAGCGATTTATTTTAAAGTTGTATATTTTGTTAAAAAATAAAAACCAATTATGCTTGCGGCTTATCGTTTTGCGTCGATGTGTTATGCTTTTAAATTTTCTATGATCAAATCAACAACTAAACTGCCTGCAACAACAAAAACCTGGATTTGGCAAGGTTTTCCCATCTGCTATCAAACTCAAGGAACCACTGGACCTAATGTTGTCTTGGTGCATGGCTTTGGAGCTTCTTGGTGGCATTGGCGGAAAAATATCCCTGTACTGGCGGAAAATTGCCGTGTCTATGCTATTGATTTGATTGGCTTTGGTGCTTCGGCTAAACCTAAACCAGGTGAAGAGATTGCCTACACATTTGAAACCTGGGGACAGCAAATCGCTGATTTTTGCCGGGAAGTAGTAGGAGAACCCGCTTTTTTTGTGGGAAATTCTGTAGGCTGTATCGTAGCCATGCAAGCAGCGGTGGATAATCCGGAAATGGCATTAGGAGTTGCCTTGCTGAACTGCTCCTTACGGCTATTACACGATCGCAAACGAGCGACACTACCTTGGTATCGTAGCGCCGGAACGCCCTTCTTGCAACGCCTGCTATCTATCAAACCTGTTGGCAAGTTCTTTTTTAATCAAATTGCCCAGCCGAAAACTGTGCGTTCAATTCTCCTCAAAGCTTATGCCAATTCGGAGGCGGTGACAGACGAGTTAGTAGATATCTTAATGGCACCGGTAAGCGATCCGGGTGCTGTGGCTGTGTTTCTTGCCTTTACAGCTTATTCTACAGGTCCCCTACCTGAAGACCTTCTACCTCTGCTACCTTGTCCGGCAATTATTTTATGGGGAACGGCAGACCCTTGGGAACCGTTTGAGTTAGGTAAAGAGTTAGCTAATTTCCCACAAGTGCTAAAGTTTATACCTTTAGAAGGTGTGGGGCATTGTCCCCAAGATGAAGCACCGGAGGTAGTGAATCCAATTATACAGGATTGGATTTGGAAAATGTCAAGGGATTTGAGATTTTAGATTTTGGATTTTGAATTAACATCTTGCACCAAGCTGCAACGCCAAGTCAATTTTATCGCTTGGTACAAGATGTAAATATACGGTTGTGAATTCAGTTTTTCTGACTTCTGACTTCTTTAACGTTGGGGAGACACTTCTACAGGAAGAGTTTGCTGCAACCAATCTTTACCTAGCTGTATAGTGACATCAGAGCCGAGATTACCAGTACTTTCTACTCGCACTTCCCCAAATCCTAAAGAGTTGCGAATCGATTCGGCGCTGTTACCGTCTCCTTGTTGGGCGACGATGTGTGTTACTTCTAGAGGTTCACCCCAAGGCTTAGACACATAAACGTTGCGATAGCCAGCTTTTTCGAGGCTTCTAATTAAATGTCGCACTTTTGAGCGATCGCCACCGATGCTATCTTGAATTGCGATTCGCAAAGAACCTGGATCAGTGGATCGTTGCTCATGTGGGGCATCCACCTCAAAGTTTTCAGCCATCATCGCGGCAATGCGATCGCGGTTTGGCAACCAATAGCTAGCATCAAATTCGTTCTTCTCGCTAAAGCGACCGGGTACCATCAACATTTGCATATTCGAGCGATTTGTTCGCGCTCCATAACCTACTAGGGCTAACAACTCTTCAACGGTTAAGTTGGTGTCGATATGCTCTTTAACTACGTCGAGAATTTTCGGCAATTGAGCTAATGTAGCTGGGTTGAGGCTTTGATCCATCAGTGCCCGCATCACCATTTGCTGACGCTGAATCCGACCGATATCGCCATTTTCATCATGACGATAGCGCAAGAGTTGCAAAGCTTGATCGCCATTTAAATGCTGTTTCCCAGCTTTCAAGTTGATGTACAAGTGCTGAGAATCATCTTGGTACTTCATATTTTTGGGAACGTAAACCGTTACCCCTCCCAAGGCATCGATCAGCTTACCAACTCCCAAAACGTTAATTCGGATATAGCGATCGATTCCCACACCGTCCAAGAGATTACTGACGGTTTTCGCTGTTAAAGCTGGACCACCGTGAGTATTTGCCGCATTAATTTTTTTAATACCATACCCCTCTATCTCTGTACGGGTATCTCTAGGAACAGAAAGCATAACTAATTTTTTCTTCTCTGGATCAAATTTGATCAAGAGCATCACATCCGCAAGACCATCAAAGGAGTTTACCTGAGGCAAGTACCTGAGATTTTTAGTTTCGGTGGGAGCGTTTTGAATATCTGGTGGGAGTACGCTCATTCCCATAACTAATATATTGACGGGACGAGTTAATTGAGAAAATCGCAATCCTTGTCCGGAGATGCGATCGCTATCAAAAACTGCCGCTTCCTGGGGACTTAAAGAAGCTTGCATCAATGGCGTACTCGTTAAAGACACTGCCAATAGCGCTCCTGCGGTGGCTGACACCATTGCAATACCGCTCATCCCCACCCAAAACCACAGCCACCGTCCTGATTTGGAATTTTGAGAATTATTGTTATTTTTCGAGGGGTTTGTATGGTCTTCTTGCGCCGAAGTTCTTTGAATGGTCACGGACTTCCTCACACTTACTGATACAACTCGGTAAATTTGTTACCTAATGCCGACAAATCAACCCATAATAGCTAACTCTTAACTTCTTGCAGAAGTAGGGACTCATGGTAAGGGGGGCAACAACAACATGAGTCCCTCTTACCAATACCGGGCGCGAATTTTTGTCAACGCCCTTTGGCTATAAGCCGCTGGCTCACAGAACAAAGCTCGGAAGTGTAAAAGCCGACCCTCAGACTTCTATGCACCAAAGCCTAGGCTGAAATCCTTACAACCTAGGCTTTGGTTAGGCTTTGTTTGTATAGCCGCACCATAAATGTAGGTGTTGGATTTTGGCGATCGCTCGTTGCGTGTCCCTTAAGACAAGGTATTGTTTAACATGAACCCCTTTCCTTCACATGTTGCATTAATTAATGAGTGCAACAAGTTAATTATCAGTGCTAACTTTTCTGGTTTAGTGTTAACAAAAACACTTATAGCAGTATTTCTCCTTCTTTTCGGGAAATCCGGAGACGTTTTCTTGAAGTATGGCAACATTAAACCAGATTTGACTAGATCTGTTTGTAAATAATGTGTAGTTTTTCAAAAGATACGTGTAAATACTGGGCATTGCATTTAATGAATCAAGACAAATATTTATCAATAACTCCGTTGGCAAAACTGCTAAACCCTGGTAAACGCTTAGATTTGCCTTGAACTGTACGAACAATTAACCAGACGCTAACCAAAAAGTACCCAGAGGTGAGAAAGCTATTGAGGAGTAGTAGACGCAAGGTGAAAAATTCTTTGGTTGTCGCTGGAGTTCCTAATAAGATATACCCCAAAAGCCAGGTTAGTGCCAGAGTAATTGACAGACGACTAACATTAAGTTGTTCCCGACTACCTTGACGACGATAAAGAGTCCACAAGGAGGGGAAAAACCCGATGACCGGAACTAAATACAAAACTAACGGCAACGGAGAAATCTTGGTATCCTCACTGGGTATGAAAGATAAGGCTGATTTTTCTTCGGTTTCTTTTGTAACTGATGAGTTAATAAAGTCAAAATTATTCATTTGGGTGAGTGCAATCCTAAACTAGAGAGATGTATGTCGGTCATGTAGTCAGTGATAATAAGTTTTAAGGAATGATTTAATTTAGTTTTATCCCGTAATCGACTGTCATATGCAGACACGTAAGCTCCTCAACTGGTGGCAAACACTAAAACCAATAGCGCGAATCGGTGCGATCGCGTTATTCGCACCGCTACTCGTGCTCAATGGTTGGGCGATTTCGGCAATTTTTAATTACTTTCACTCGCTGATAGTTATTCTAGTCGCAGCCTCAGTTTTAGCCTTTCTGCTTAACTATCCTGTGACTTGGATAGAGCGTCAAGGTGGCAGACGCGATCAAGTTGCTATTTTAGTCTTTTTACTTGCTTTATCGATTTTGTTGGCATTGGGTGTGACGCTGATACCCCTGGCTTTGACCCAAGCGCAACAACTAGTTGCGCGTTTACCGGAGTTAATTGACTCTGGACGCTCTCAGTTAATGCTGTTGAACGACAAAGCAGATAGTTTTGGTTTCCCAATTAATCTGGAAGCTTTGGTAGTACAAATCAACGATCGCGTTAAAGGACAATTACAGGCGATCGCTTCCCAAGTTTTGAATCTAGCTGTAGTTACACTCACTAGCCTGCTAGACTTTCTCTTAACAATGGTTTTGACTTTCTATCTGTTGCAGCATGGCGATGAACTCTGGCACAGTTTGGTAGATTGGTTGCCTACCAAATTCCGCGATCCTTTTTCTAACACGGTACGCCTCAGCTTTCAAAATTTCTTTATCACTCAGTTGATTATCTCAACTTGTATGGCTTCAGCCCTCATACCAACTTTTCTATGGCTGAAAGTGCCATTTGGGCTGCTTTTCGGCTTAACTATTGGCATTATGGCTCTCATCCCCTATGGTGGTTCTGTGGGTATCGCCTTAACTACCTTACTTGTAGCTTTACAAGATTTCTCCATCGGAATGAGAGTGTTGATGGCAGCCGTAATTGTACAACAAATTCTGGAAAACTTGATTGCTCCGCGAATTTTGGGGAGTTTTACCGGTTTAAATCCGGTTTGGCTGCTACTTTCGGTTTTAACCGGCGCGAGAGTAGGTGGATTGCTAGGTGTAATTTTAGCAGTCCCAAGTGCAGTTGTAATTAAAACCGCTTTAAGTGCTCTGCGTCCTGGTGTTGATAGCGATAGTATAGAAGAGGTAAATGCACTGGCTGATCAAGAAGAAAGCTCAAAACCTGAGTCAAAAAGTCTAAGCGTATCCAAAGCCACATTGCCTTAAGATAGTCACGCGTGAATTTTCTACTGTGGCTCGACAATTGAACCCATAAATAAAATGCTACCTGTTTGATTATCCCTTACCGCACAGAAAAACGGACGGTCAACAATCATCCGAAATGGCTTTGGTTTCTGGACAGCTGATGTTGCTACTATCCCCACAGAAGTGGCTGCTGCTGCTTCTGTACCTTCTTCATTTACCTCAACAAAGGTTTTATGTTTAACTTGGCTGATGGCGAGATTTTTACCCATAGCGGAAAAATTGGCTTTGCTGCTGAAAGCTTCTCCCATACCTAAATCGCTAAGGGCATCGTTAAGCGTAATGTCATAATTGATTTTAAAGCGGGGCAAGCGAATAAATCCTTCTTGTTTGCTGAATTGAGCCATCCATTTTTCCCAGTTGTCATAATTCAAGTTCTCATAAAAGGCTTTTGAGTTATTCTGTTTCGGCAAGAAGATATAAAAGCTGATTTTACCGTCTTTGCCGTAAGGTAAACTCACTGCTTGAAATTGTTCATTTTCTAAGTATCTGTAGTCACCCGTTTGCGACATCATCGGGTGTTTTTTTTGCTTGTCAGATGCTATGGAAAAGGGATATTCAGCGGTTTGCTTTTTATCAAACTCGTTACTCCAATTACCTTTGAAGTAGATGGCGTTAATTAGAAATAATACTTGCGAAGGTTCAATTGTTTCGATTATTTTGTTAATTTTTCCGTCTGTGTTTTCACTGACCCAAGTGTTGATTACACCAGAGGAACGAGAGTCTTTAAAGTCCAAATTTGTGACTTTAGCTTGATAAAAATCTTTGTTTCTTTGGATGAATTCGGATTTAAAGCTAGTATCTTTGTTTGCCCAAAGTGAGTTAGCAATTTTTAGTCGTACTTTCGGGTCTGCATTTTCTAAAAGTGCTTTTAAAGCGGCGTTAGAGGAGTTTATTTCTTCTAAGCTTATGCCTTGTAACTCTAAGGCTTTTGCCATTGCTTGTTGGGTGGAGCCACTAGCACCATTGTAAGTCATGGCAAGTGCGATCGCTACACTATAAGGCGAAACAAAAATGTTATCTTTGCTATCCTTTTTCCAAACTTCTGAAAACAGTTTGAAACCAAATTTTGTATTAGCCGCAACGACTTTTGTATCAGGTGTGACTGTTTTTTTAGTTGATGGTGATTCTGAATTCGCTAAGGGAGATTTCGCGATCGCACTTGTAGTGTCGTTAAGCTGAGAACATCCTAATACACCCATAAGCATAACTCCTGCTGCACACCATACATAACGTCTACCCAAACGCACACCATAGCGTCTTTGTAGGAAATTTTCTTTCACACTATTAAATTTTTGTCGATGCATTCCTCTACCTCGCAAGAGCAAATATTTTTTGTCAGCTGTCTGTCAAGATTGACCATTAGGTGTCAAATTTTAACTATCGCATTAAAAACAACAAAAATATAGAGCGGTTACAGTTTTGGTAACAGCTAAGTAAGTGATAGGAATTAAAGACAACTTGTAAGTTCTGCAACTTGTTAATTGCTCATTGAAGCGACAATGCAGATTTCTGGTAAATCAGCTTTATTTTTATCAATTTTATGTTTTTTCTAAGTTGTATTTTAAACTACGAAATGACAAAAAAGACAAGTTTTTTTAGTTGGTGGTAATAAATAAATCTAATAATGGTGTTATGCGTTCTTGGCTTTGTGTTCATGAGCAGACAATATTTTGGAAAAATGATGTCTGCGATACAACTAGGGGACTGGGGACTAGGGACGCTTGGACTAGAAAAAATTATGCCCAATGCCCAATGCCC
>CASBQC010000170.1 GCA_949127805.1 Nostocales cyanobacterium PMM_0081 | reverse complement strand
ATATAAGATATTAAAAAATATTTATTAGATCATTGTGAACAAGGTTATCTTCAGATTGGTGAAATCTATATTTAATAAATAACTAATATTAGGCTTTATTTAAAAGCGTTTATAGCATTCAGTTCGATGCAAAGTACTGAATATGGATGTTTCTTGATTAATTTGGCAAGAAAATAATATTCTTGCAAGGGAAATATTGTGGTGTGGTGGTGAGTATTAAAGAAAGTAAATACGTCCATTCTTAGACTTGAGTCAGATATCGAGAGCGAGTAGAGTGGCAATTGCCGTATGCCTTATACAATTCCTAACAACAGTTGCGTTGGATGTGATAACTGCCGTCCTCAATGTCCCACAGGTGCGATTAAAATAGAGAACGATGAATATTGGATTGACCCTAGTCTTTGTAACAATTGCGAAGGTTATTACCCTGAACCGCAATGCGTGATTGCCTGTCCGACAAAATCACCGATTCCTTGGCAAGCGAAAAAGGGAAGATGCAAAGTTGAACCTAGAGATGCTACAAGTTTAGATTTGTTTGCTAATGGCAAGAGTAACCCCTTTGCATCAGCGATGGTCATTTGGGAAGCTTGCAACGTGTTAGCACAGCGAACATCTTTACCTTGGCAAATCGATGAACAAGGTTTCTTGTGTTATGGCAGACAAGTTAACCAAGGTAAAGGAGCGATCGCATTTCACATTACCGATCCATTTAAAGTAAGCGAACTGGCAACAGAGTTACAAGCAATTGAAGCACTTGATATCAGAGCTGCTTGCATCCATCTAATTTTTGCCGCTTATGCTACAGCTTGCGATCAACCTTGGGAGCAAGAGTTTGCGATCGACGATCGCCAAATCGAGAAATATTTAGGGTTAGAGAAACGCAAAGACTTGAGTAAAAACGCCAAACTCGCTCTCATGAAAAATATTGTACTGCAAGCTTGCTCGCTGATTGCCACCATTGACTGGCCCCAACAAGGTCGAGTCAAAGGCTTTTCAGTTACAGACAGTCGCTTGTGGCACATAGTAGACATTCAGCACTATTTTCAAGAAGATAATTTGGGGTGCAAATATCTAGTTGGGCTAACTTTTAAAGTCAAAGCCGGCATTTGGACGCGGTATTTCTTAAATAAACAAGGATGCAAAGAGCGAACTGCATTTTATCAATATCGCAGTCTGCCCAAATCTTTGTTAACCACAATCATGAGCATTTGGCAACAACATGAAGGTACAGCGCGATTAATGCTATGGCTGCTATTTAAAACTAAAATGGGCACAGAACAACGCATCACCGTTCCCACCTTGCTGAAAGTTGCTTACGGTGAGGAAAAAGTGAATCACGCAACCAGACATCGTGAAGAACGCAAGCGCTTGTTGCGAACTTTTGAAAGCGATTTGGAAATTCTCCATCATTATGGAATCAAAGCAGTTTTCGACCCGATTACTTATCCACCACTAATTCAACCTTTGTGGGCAAAGTTAATTGATATTCCCGAAGATCCAGAAGAAGCATTAGAATTTTGGACTACTGACGGTGCTGCTGACACTCGCTTGACAGATACTGGTCCCCGTGGTAAGTGGAATTTGCTAATGAACGCTCGAATTTTGTCCTTTGAACTACCTCCAGAATGGGAACAGCCAATTCCGAAAACTGAGAAAAATCGGCGCAAAACTGTTACCACCAGAAAAAAGATAAAAACCACCGGCGATTTGCTTGGGGAACAAATTTTACAAGGACGAAAAAATTTGAATCTCTCCCAAAGAGAATTAGCAAAGTTGACAGGTAAAAGCCAAAGTTGGATTCGAGATATCGAAAATGGTCGCTTAAAAGCGAAGTTAGAAGACCAAGCGGTGTTAAGGAAGGTGTTAAATATGGCGTAATAGCTGTGTCTCGACACAGGTTGTGTTGAGACACAGCTAGCTTGCAATCATTTAACATGCGATCGCAGAAGTGGATTCTGTTGTAGAAACCTTTAAATGCTTATAAGCGAATCTTTTCTAAATTTACAGGTGAACACCTTCTAGCATCATCACAAGTCCAAACTACCGCTGTGCCACTTGGTTGAACTTGAAACAAAAAATTATCCGGACTATAGGTGCGATGTCGTCTTTTAGTCCCAACGTAGACAGGATTAGATCCTAATAAAATTAATCCACTAGCGGAAGATTTTAGTTGCATTGTTTGATCTACAACATCAGTTTTGCCTGCCTCGGCATTGAAATATTGGGTTCTCATTGCTCCTTTATACCCATCCATTACCAAAACGCTCTCATAAATAATTCCACTAATGCTGTAGCTGAGTTTCCAAGCTCCGTAAACCGGAGAACTCGCGTCTGTAACTTGGGCAATAATATATGATGAAGGCTCTTGAGTTGCTGATGGAGATTTAGCATCTGCGGACTTCATGCCAAAAAATCCAACTTGCATTGCTACAAGTCCAATTGCAACAGTTCGTTTAAAATTCATACCTGATTTTTCTCCAGATGAATAGAACTTATTAGCTACAATCTATAAATTCGTTACAAACGAATTCCTTCTCTTGTTTGCAGTACTATTACTGCCAAACTTAACTGGATTTATCGCTTATCTTAAGCTTCAATCCCTAGTTATCTATAATCTACAAATGCTAGATGTAATATTTCGGATTTAATCTGTAAGTAAATTAACTTAAAGGAAAAACATACTTAAGCCGCAGCCAGTGTATAATATCAAGTTCGGCAAATCACTTACTTTTGTTTAGACGTTCAGTCCGGAACGTCTCTACGACGAGGCTGCAATATTTTTATTACTGTTAATTAAACGGACATGATATAGTATCAATCTCGGCAAGTTGACCAGAAAAAAATACCCCACCTTGGCGTAGGTGGAGTTATATATAAGGTTGTCTGGATTTTCATCAATTAATCTGAAGTTATCTAGTGCAAATGGGCGATCGCAACACTACCCAATTTCCTCTTGTAATTACAAGTTTAAGTCTATGGAGATTCGGTAATCTGCTGTTTTCGACTAATATCTATTACGAAATCACCTTTAACCACCCAAAAATATCACCTACCGTCAACTGTAACCCCTGGCAGAAATCTGGCACTGGCAAAACACCATCAATTTCCTCAAAAGGTAAAGGTTGTTGTCCCGCAGGATAAGCGGCAATGAATCGCTCATCAGGGTCAATTAACCAACCCATTTGAGTTCCGTGGTTGAGAGCGTGTAAGATTTTTTTTATAACTTTTGTATGGCTTTGTTCCGGGGAAAGAATTTCGATTATCCAGTCAGGTGCTGCGGCAAATGTATTGGCAATATCACCATTTTCGTCTACAGGAAGCCTTGCCCAAGAGAATACACCAACATCGGGAACTATAGAACGTCCTCCAAAAGTGCAACGCAATTCTGGAAAAGCCCAACCCATTTTTTGTACTTTTACAACAGAATTAATTGTGGGACAGAGTTCTCCTTGAATAGTGCTATGTTTTCCTTGAGGCATGGGTTTTTGAATGATTTGACCGTCGATGTATTCTAAGCTTGGCTTAGTTTCTGATAGTACGAGAAATTCTTCTAGGGTCAATATTTTATTTGGTGTTTGTAACATTGTTATCCGGTTCAGCAGAACAAGTTATTTGCTTGTAGACGAAATATTATTCAAGCGATCGCAAATTGCCGTTAATTGTTCTTGATTATTGACTGGCGATCGCGGCAGTGGTAATTCTGTATTGGGCCAATTGGCTAAATCATTACACGGACATAACTCAGGTGGCATTCCCAAGCTTCGCACGGGTACTGGCATGGTACAGCGACCGCAATTACTCATTTCCCAACTCGGTGTCAGCAATTCGGCGATCGTTTCTTGAGTACCCTCTAAGTAACAGTCACCTGTTTCTGGTGAGATAATTTGCTGCCATGTCCTTTCAAATTCGTCACTATAGCGATCGCCTTCAATTACTGGTTGCGGCAACAGACTTGCCGAACCATTGTTTGTCATGACCTTTTTGCCTAACTGAAACCAGTAAGCGAGGTATTGTTTTACTTCGTGTTTGCTTGCCATACCACAATATTACAGCAATTTTCATCGCATCCTCCAAGATGCGATCGCAAATACATAAGTACCAAAAATCGTTAACACGCCCGCGTATTGGCTTATACCTAATACAGGTCGGCGGAAATAAAGCTACCATTCACTCATCAACGAAAGGCTTGTTTTATAAGCTTTTTGACTTTTGACTTTTGACTTTTGACTTCCAAAGCAGCGGTACTAGGTCTCAAAGAAACCGGGTTTCTAGACATTGCTTAAGTGCTCAACCAATATTTTCTTGTGAAGAAACCCAGTTTCTGCGTAGGTTCTAATTAACGAACTCCTACCCTGGAAATACGCGCATCAGTTGTCAAAACCAATAGCAACACAATCAAACCATTAGCTAGATAGAACCACCGAATTAGCCCCTCAAACCCAAACAAAAATGGGGCAATCAGGAAAGCTACTCCAGCAAGAGCATCTAAGATTAAATGGACATTAAAAGGAATCAATTTCACGACGCTTAGACCGTAATCAGTGATGAGGCTGTACGCAACTAGTAAAACTCCGGCTAAAACTGATAGCCATAAGGCAAGGGCTGATGTTGCTTGAAAGTTAAGCATCAATGGAACCGCGATTAAAACAACAGCAGCGGCGTAATCTAACATTCCGTGCAAAGAACTACTAATGAAACGAATACTATCCACGATCAATCCTCCAGTGTTTTTGTAAGTAATCAAATCAAGCTAGAACTTACGCATTCTTTTACGAAAAAACGAACCGCTCCAGACGCAGAGTTAATAGAGGAATGAGGAAGAGAGAGAATTTTTGCGTAAGTCCTACAAGCTATGGATTACGCTTCGGTGCAACTTGTTTTTGGAACCCCGCTTTCATTCCTCTGCCTGTGGGGGAGAGGTTTTGATTCTTGCTCCCCGTAGCTGGTAGGGAAGGGGTTGGGGGTTAGGTTTGAGAGAAAGTTGCACACAGCGTTATGGATTATATTTCTGTTGGCATTTTGATTTGCCATATCATGCCAACGATTACGACTCAGTGCCTCGGAATGGATAGTTTTTGGGAATGGCGTATTCTAGCCATTGCAATAGATAGCCAAAATCCACACGGGAGAAGGGATGGGTGCCGATATTGGCGTAGTACAGACGGCTGTCGGGTGTGATTAAAAATAAAGCCGGTTCGCTGAACAGAGCAGGTTCATTTTCAAAATGTCCTTTGCTCATATATAGTCCCCAACGGCGCATGTCATCAAGAGTCAAGCCATACCCTAGAGGTACATTTTGGATATTGGCTTTCTCTTGGAATTGTTGCGCCCGCTCCATTGTGTCACCGCTAATGGCAATTACATCTATACCCAATTGCTTAAAGGCATCCACCTTTGGCTCCAGACTGGTCATGTATTGTTCACAAAGGGGACAATGCAAGCCCCGGTAGAACACAATCATGGTGTAGTTTTTGGGGGTTTGGTCAGCCAGTTTCCAGGTGGTTCCATCTAAGGTTTTGACCTCCAGCACAGGAGCAGGATGTCCCATAATCAGTTTGGGCGAAGTTGTTTTTTCGGTTTGAGTCACCATTTTATTGTCTCCAATTAAATAACCATGTTGGGCGTGGTCAGGGGTAGTTTACTCAATCTACCGCGATGCCGGCGGGGCTGCCCCCAAAACCGAATTCAAACGGGGCCATATCACCTTCGACGGTATCGGGAAGACCGCCGAACTCACCGAGCTTGGTGAGGCTGCCGTCGCGGTTGATCCGCCAGCCAGCGATCGCACCAGATCCCGGCAAGACGTTGTACAGAAAACGTCCGTTCTTGCTGATGCGAAGATCGAGAGGTGTGGCTCCCTGTGACTTGTCGGGAGGTCCGGGCTGGTCGTCGGCGAGTCCGGCGACTGGATCGAGTAGCGTCAGGCTCCCGTCTTTACCGATGCGGTAGCTGGAGATCGTGCCCGACGTGTAGTTTGCTGTGTAGGCGTACCGCCCGTTATTCTCGACCCAGCATGTATCAATCTGTCCATTGGGTACGTTGGGTGTGATCGCTTTCAGCGTGCTGTCTTGATTGATCCGGAACGAGCCGACCGATCCAGTGAGTTCCGGTCCGCCAACGAACAGCGCCACCAGCAGGTTGCCATTGCGATCAAACGAGAACCCAAAGGAACCACCGTTGTTCAAGTCGGTTTGCGTGAAGTTCTCTGACGGCTTTCCATCATATCCGACACCGAAGACGAGTACCCGGCTCGGACCTGTCGGAATGACGTCCGGCACCGCCCCAGCAGGAGGTCCGTCCTTGATTGTCACGACGAGATGCCCACCGTCTGGTGTAAACGACACCTCCGCCGGATTGAACAGGACATCGGGGCGCACAGAGTCCTGATTGGCGTTGAGTGTGCGGGTCGAGCCGGGAATCGGGGTGAGATCCCCCTGTTTGTTCAGCACGTAACCCGTGATGCTGCCTTCGCCTGCGGAGTTCAGTACGTATACAAGGTTGCCGTACTGGGTAATGCTGTTAGGGAAGACACCAGTCGGCTCCACGTCGGTGCGTTCGAGTCGGTCCCTCTTCACACGGAACACCGACACGTTGTTACTACCGGCGTTGGTGACAAACAGCCAGCGGCGGTTGTCACTGAGCTGCACCGAGTGAGCGGAGCCGAGTCCGTCGCCGGCGAATCGGACAGCAGGTCCAGAACCCTGACCACCCGTGTCGAAGGTGCCAACGAGGGTGAGCTTGCCGTCGTCAGCCCGATTGTACATGACGACCTGGTTAGCGGGTTCGTTTGCCGGGGCGTTCGGGTGCGTGTTGTTGTGGTTCGTGCCTACAAACACAACCCCCTCAGAGGAATTTTCGGGCTGGGTGGCGGTCACTACTGTGGCAAGGGCACTAAATGCAAGGAGGACGGCACCTGACTGTAAAGTATGCGTTACAAACTTCTTCATGAGTTTTTATTAGTAGACACCAATTTTAGAAAGCTACAATCCCTTGCGGACGGCTATCACTGACTGGAGAGATTACGAACGGTGAGGAAGAAACCTCGGACAAAGTGCCATCAAGTGAATTCACTCTGAAGATATTTACCCCGTTGCCTTCATTGGGTGGAGCAATGGCTTGTAGGCGTTGACTGATCACATTCAGGAACGATTCGGTAGGGTCTAGAACAATATTGACCGGACCTACCTGAGTCAAGCCGTTTGGAGCCGGTGGCAAATTACTTCCCTGAAGGATGAGATGCTGGATCTCAACCGGGTTACTTGGGTCTGCGAGATCATAAACAGAAACGCTGTTGGAGAAGGATTCAGCTGTATACAGACGGGTTCCAGATTCGTTTGCATAAAGCCAACAGATGAGTTGACCCGAATTGGATACCACTTTCAGAAAAGTTAACTCTCCTGTGTATTGGTTGTAGGAGTAAACACCTACTTTGCTGCTTAGAGGGTAGCCAATATACACAAATGGTAGCTTGGGGTGAACTTCGATACCTATAGGTCCAACTGGTGTGGTGTTAGCTATACTCGAAAACCCTGAAAGTGGCGAGTTTATACTCTCAGATAAGCGACCATTTTTCAGGATACGAAACGCCCGAACCATTTGCCCAAACTGCTCAACACTAAACAAGAGTTTTTTGTCTGGAGAAATAACTATTGCCTCTGGTGCCGAACCCACTGGAACCTCGAAAGTAAATCTAGGTATGAGTCTGCCTCGCTGAGTGACACGAAAACTAGTGTAGTTGGGTGAGGAACCACTTGCATCTCTTGACAGGTCTTGAGGATCTAGATTCTTATTAGCTACGTAGAGGAAGTCACCTACTAAACTTAAACTGACTGGGTATACCCCACCAGATGGGAACGGAGAACCCTTGACCGGAGATAGTTTACCATCGCGATAAATATCAAATACAGCAATAGAGTTTGAACCCGAATTCACAGCAAAAAGGCGGGTTTTTTCAGGATTACTGATAAGTTGTCTGTCCCCATCTATAGTCGGAAGGTTAAATTGCGGATCTATGATGCCTTGTCCTCCTGTAGGGAAAGGTGAATTGGGTAGAGGGGTCAGCTTGCCATCATCATCACGATGGAAACCAAGAATGGAATTGCCATTCTCAGTTGGAATATTGCTTTGAGTGTAAACAATGCCAGATAGGGTAGGCTTATTCACTCGCGCCTGAACGGGATGAAATGTCAATAAGGCTACAGTGAAACTAGCGATCGCTACACCAATTAAGTAAAACCTGAAAATTGATTTTTTATTAAACATAAAAAAATCCTCACTTCAATCCAAATTTTCCAGGTAATTGGACAAAGCCATTACCTGGTTTTGCGACAATCATCACTCCACCTTCCTAATCGAAAAAGGTGGTTATGCAACAGTCTTAATGCCAATCAGTTCCTGACAGCTTTCACCTTGCTGGTGTCTCAGGAAGTCCTTAAGCTAAAGCAGATTTAATTTGCACATTGTTTATGGCAGCAGTCTCGCAAAAACTGCTGACCTCTGTGTTAACCAAATAAGTAACCCAACAGAATTAATTACATACTGTTTATTTAGTGGGCAGTACTTTTAGCACAGAATTTGTGTAATCAATTGCGTCCGACTACTTAATTGAAATAATAGCCTATAGTGTTACAAAAACTATGAATGGTTTAATAATAAATATGAACTGACCAAAACGATGTAAACCGCATTCCACAGTTAAGCAAGTAGGCATAAATATTTCATAAGCTGTTTCGTGAAAGACTTATAATGATTGTCCCAAGCTTTGCTTGGGGGACATCTTGCAGAATTTTCAAATTATGATTGTACAAATGCGGTAATTATAATTAATCAACCGGACATGATTTCAAACTATGTTAAGAAAATTAAATTGTCGGATGCTGTACCCGAAGCGAATATAACGAACTCTAAATGTATAGGAACATCCACACCCTTGAATCCGGACTCGACGCTGATTTTACATTTATTTACATCGGTGGAATTTTTGTCGTCGGCTTATTTAGATCAAAAATTAGGGTGTTGCTGATTTCATGCATGAATTTTTTTGAAAGGGGCGGAGCGCGCCTTTCAAAAAAATTCATACCCAGATTAAGCGATGCCCGCAATATTTAGGGTCTCACCGTTTACAGTCGACCGTTAGAGTAACCCTGTTATGCAATCGTTGACCCCGCTGCTTAATTTGTTTTTGAAGCTGAATTGCCCTCTGTGTGAGCGGGTAGCAGAGGGGGTATTTTGCCGAGACTGTT
>CASBQC010000169.1 GCA_949127805.1 Nostocales cyanobacterium PMM_0081 | reverse complement strand
CACTGAATCAAATATTCAGTGGTCTACAATCAGTGGTGGGTACAGAGAGCTTCACCACTGATTGAAATTATGAATTAGTAATTATAAGTTATGAATTATTTTGACCGATTATCTATCATAAGTGTGAGTCACAAATATGTAAGTATTTGTAACCATGTCTGTGAAGGTATATAGAGTGATTCATGGATATACAAACACCAGACTGGGTTAAACATGCGGTTTTCTACCAAATCTTTCCAGATCGCTTTGCCAGAAGCAAACAGCCGCGCAAACGGCTTTTGCATGAAGCACGTTGGGAAGATTGGGAAGCAATGCCTACACTCCAAGGTTACAAAGGCGGAGATTTGTGGGGTATTCTAGAACAACTGGACTACTTTCAGGATTTGGGCATTAACGCTATTTACTTTACGCCCATATTTCAATCAGCTAGCAATCATCGCTATCATACCCACGATTATTATCAGGTAGATCCGATGCTGGGTGGCAATGGGGCTTTTAAGGAATTGCTAGACGCAGCACACGATCGCAATATCAAAGTTGTTTTGGATGGAGTTTTCAATCACTCCAGTCGCGGCTTTTTCTTTTTCCACGACGTTTTAGAAAATGGTCCTCATTCGCCTTGGGTAAATTGGTTTAAAATAGAAGACTGGCCCCTTTCGGCTTACAACGGTGAATATCCTGCTAACTATGAAGGTTGGGGTGGAAATCGAGCCTTGCCAGTATTTAAGCACGATAACCCGGAAGTTAGGGAATATATCATGGAAATTGCCGAATATTGGATTAAATTCGGCATTGACGGATGGCGTTTAGATGTGCCATTTGAAATAAAAACTCCTGGTTTTTGGCAAGAATTTCGCGATCGCGTCAAAGCGATCAATTCTGATGCATACATTGTCGGTGAAGTTTGGGGAGATTCCCGCGAGTGGTTGGATGGTACCCAATTTGACGGGGTGATGAATTACTTGTTTGCAGGACCGACAATTGCTTTTACCGCAGGATCTCGTGTAGACTTAGAACAAGTGCAAAGTCGCGATTACAAACCATATCCACCCTTATTTGCCGCTGAGTACGCTGAAAAAATCCAAGAATTATTGGAACTTTATCCTTGGGAAATTCAGCTAACTCAACTAAATTTACTCGCAAGTCACGATACGGCAAGATTGATGTCAATTGCTGGTGGTGATGTTGCGAGTGTAGATTTATCAACTTTACTGCTGCTAACCTATCCCGGTGCGCCCAGCATTTACTATGGTGATGAAGTTGGTTTACCTGGTGCGATCGATCCAGACTCCCGTCGTGGTTTTCCTTTGGAAGCTAACTGGAATCAGGAAATTATTAAATATCACCGTCAGTTAATTGCTTTACGCCATTCTTATCCATGTTTGCGTACAGGTGATTACCGAGTCCTCTATGCTCAAGGAGCAGTTTACATCTTTGCGCGAACTTTGGGAACCGAGGAATTAATCATTGCGGTTAACGTTGGTACTACCGAAGCACACATCCACTTAGAATCTGTAAATCTGCAATCTCAACCCGACAAACTTCTATTTGGCGTCGCTGAAGTTCAGTGGAATGTTGAAAAAGAGAAGCAACTTTCCTTAACTCTTCCTCCACGCACTGGCTGCATCTTGGGTGTAGGCTAAACAATAGACAAACGTCGTAAAAAAGAATGTAGAGACTACCAAGTGCTACGTCTCTAGGGGTTCTGGATGACGCATATTTAAATTTGGTCGATGTCTAATAGACATCTCCAAAAAAGACGTAGAGACGCGATTAATCGCGTCTCTAGGGGTTCTGGATGACGCATATTTAAATTTGGTCGATGTCTAATAAATAAAGATGGTAAGAAATGCTTACCATCTTTATTAAGTAATATTAAAGCAGAGAACAAGCGATCGCCTGTTCTCTGCTTTAATTACTTAGATATCTAGCCTAATGAACTACCTGCTTTTTTAAGCAGAGAACCTAACTCTTCAACTTGCGCGTTACCAGCACCAGCAGATGATGCCTTCTCACCAAGGGTGTTTAACAGCTGTTTTAGTGAGTCAGGAGTAGCAGTACCATTTACTAGAGCTGCTTTGAGTTGACCTAAAGCGCTAGCAATTTCAGGTGCAGCATCCTTAAGTTCCTTTTCCCAGCTTTCGATATTGCTTACCGCAGCTTCAGCAGGAATAGAAGTTAAACCACCCTTTAAGGCTGAGATAGTTGCATTTAAATCGGCTGCCATGAGTAGATTCTCCATTCGTTAATTTACAGTGTCTGCCTTGAAAAAATTGCATAGTAATTTACAGCACCCATTACTGCTTTTTGAGCAGCTTTAATGTCTTCATTAGGAAGATGCCACGTAACATTCACAACCTTCACCTAAAGACCAAGCTTTATCAGCAGTATTTGCAATGCCTACTATGAATTTTTCTAACAAACAGCATTGATAGTATTAATTTTTATGAGCTAAGTACATCTATCTTTGGGTTTAGTTATAGTATTCTTCGATACAATTTCATTCTAAATTTCCGCAAAAAACTTATAAACCCGGTTTGTCGCTTCAACCGGGTTTGTTAGGGTAAGTATTTTTGATAACGACGATAGGATTGCCATATCACACCATGTCCGGTAAATCACATATATTAGACATCTCCCGAAAAGACGTAGAGACGTTCCGTCGGAACGTCTCTTGGGTTCGGGCAACGCATGATTAATTTATGGAGATGTCTAATGTTAATTAACCGGACATGATATCACACATTGCCAGAGCAAACATTCTAGGAACCAGCAACCATAGCAGGCATCAACACTTGGTCAATAACGTGAATTACACCATTATCGGTGAGAATATCCATTTTCAGAACATTGGCATCATTGACTTTTATTTTGCCGTCAGCAGACTCGATCGCCAAAACTGAACCCTCAACCGTCTCTGCCTCATCAATTTGCGCTAAGTCATCGGATCTAACATCGCCAAAGGCGAGATGATATGCCACAATCTTTTTTAGCTTGGGGATATCTTGCAGCAGCGCTTCTATTGTTCCTTCTGGCAGCTTGGCAAAAGCTTCATCAGTCGGTGCAAAGACTGTATATGAACCAGGAGTATTGAGAATTTCTTCATCAAGTTTGGTAGCTTTAACAGCCTTTAACAGCGTGTTGAAGTTTCCGGCTTTGACAGCAGTTTCCACAAGATTAGCCATGCGATCGCTTTAATTTATTAATTTGGTCTTACAAGTTACTTATAAATAGACAATCATCCAATCCACCTCTATCAACAGAGCAGTATCTCTATCTGTACTGCTAAACTGGGGAATAACCCTAAGAACCACTGACTATGCTAAAGCGTTCTAAATTCGAGACAACTCAGTCCCAAATTATGCACCGATCTGAGGATCTCATTGGTGCAGCCTCAAACCGCTACCGCATCACGGTTCAGGTGGCAAATCGTGCCAAGCGTCGGCGTTATGAAGATTTTGAAAATAATGAAGATGTGATCATGAAGCCAGTACTTCGGGCAATTATCGAGATGTCTGATGAACTGACTCAGCCAGAAATTATTGGCGAATTATAAAGGGACGCTTGGATTAGGGACTGGAGACTAAAACTGATTATCTACCCTTTATAAACGGTCGCTCGCGTACTTACAAGAAACTTCAGTGCTCTATATTACCACTCTTTGTTTAATAAAAAACGGTTCTGCAAAGGTAGGATGAGCAAAAAATCATCATTCATTCAACCGTATCTGCAAGTACTCACTGCGTTAATGGTAGTGAGTATACTTATTTTCGGTTCCGGGGCAGGCGAATTAATTCACACGAATTTCTTTGGTATCCAACCTGCCCTAGCCCAAAGAATTAGTCCCGGTGAAGTTTGGCAGCAAGTATATAAGCAATTGCCAGACTTTCCACGAGAAAATAAATACATCAGTAAAGAATCTGGCAAAGTTGCCCAAAACAATACCCTAGCAAGTCGCCTGCTTAGGTATCATGTTTACGTAAAAGAACGTGCGCCAAATTATCGACTAGATTGGAAGCTGACTTTGGCTGATTACCTAGGTGCAAATGAAATCATGTATGTCACGACATATCCTGGTAATGACACTTTACGGCAAAATCCTCTCGAAGGCGACAAAGCAGCCATTTCCCGTCTTAACATTAGCCAGCGAAACGCCCTAGTGCAAGTCTTAGTCAACATCTTTACTGGTAGGAATTAGAGAGTTGTTAGTGGTTAGTTGTTAGTTGCTCTAGTATCAACTATCCAATAACCATTCACGACAATTATGCAACGTTTAATAAAGAGTGGATCTGGTTGGCGTATTGGCTGGAATCCTAACGCACCTGAATTTAAAGGTTTAGTGGGTACAGATGATTGGGCGATCGAGTTAACCGAAGTTGAGTTAAATGACTTTTGTCGGTTACTAGCGCAGCTGGCTGACACGATGAAGCAACTCAAAGACGAATTGATGGATGAAGAGAAAATCGCCTGCGAAGCCGAAAGCGATTTATTATGGATGGAAGTAGAAGGCTATCCCCACGCCTACAGCTTGCGCTTTATCCTCAATACAGGGCGTTGTGTAGAAGGGAAATGGAATGCTGAGGCTGTTGCTGGCTTGTTGCAAGCCGCTGCAACGCTCAAAGTATTTTAAATTAATTAAGCGTTGTAATTTTTCCTCCACCTTATGCTATAATGGCAAAGTTAAGTTGATTGATTTTAGATTCCAAATTGGATAAATCTGAAATCTAATAAACGGGGCGTAGCGCAGCTTGGTAGCGCGCCACTTTGGGGTAGTGGAGGTCTTGGGTTCAAATCCCAACGTTCCGATTGATAAACTAAATACAGCAGATTGCGGGTTTATGAAGTACAGTAACAGCACTTTGTGAAGCAGTTTTTTTAATGTTTGGGATTAACCTTCCGCGATTGCTGTAGCAATCAAAGTATCAACAAGAAGTAATATTAACTATGCAAGATATTGCATTTTAACAAGGGGTAATCAAGATAGAAAGTAGAACCACTGATGCATTAGTACGTGCCTATTTGTCTGTCCAACAAATTGTTGGCGATTTGTACGCAGAGGCAGATAACGCCGTAGCAGAAGGAAATTATAATGATGCTAGCCTGCTTACTGGACAAGCAGATGTACTTTATCAGGTAGCAGAGAACTTGGGGACAGTGATAACAGAGCAAGAGGAATAGTTATGAGTGACTTACAATCCCAAATTAGACTTGAATCAAGCCAAGCAGCGCAATTAAGTAAAGAAGCAGTAGCTGCCTTTGCTGCTAAAAACTTTACTCAAGGTAAAGCCCTGATGAAACAAGCAGTAGAAGCAGGCAGGAGATGTCAGAACCTGATCCACCAGTATACGCAGTCCCACATTAAAACAACACCTTAAAAACTAAGTAATAACCATAACCACAAACACTAATTAGGGCATCTCCAGAAAAGATGTAGAGACGTAGCAATGCTACGTCTCTACAAGGATTTCGGACAACGCATAATTAATTTCTGGAGATGTCTATTAGGGCATGACAAAATACTTAAGTATTTTGTCATGCTCCATATGTATTTAATTTTAGCAGATAGGTTTTACCAAGTAGCAGAAAACTTGGGGATAGCGATCGCACCCTGTACCCATAAACGCCGATAATATTGAGATAATTATTTGCATCCATCTGCGGTTTATAATCCATGCATATGACATCTGCACCCCAGCTGCTAACCGATCCGTTTCTGCAACTACCCAGCGAAACTTCAGTACGAGTTGTTTGGTTTACCGAGTTTGCCGGTTTTCAACACACAGTCACTTATGGCGAAAATCTCGATAAAATAGCGGTTGCGACTACAACAAAACTCAGTCGTACACGAGAAGACCAAAACTCGCAAGTAGCAAATCAAACCCAATATGAAAAAACTATCAAACGCGATATTTTCAGACATGAAGCTGAGGTTACTGGTTTAACTTTTGGTGTGCGGGTTCCTTACCGCGTCACGAGTGTGCGGGAAGATGGTGAGAGTGTTAGCAGCGATATGTTTACTCTTGCACCTTCGCCAAAACCAGGTACACCCATGAAGATTTTACTTACTTCCGACCATCAAATCAAGCCGATGGTGGCAGCAAATCTGCAATCATGTGTGGAGACGGTTGGACGAGTGGATGGAGTTTGGTTTGCAGGTGATTTGGTCAATATCAGCGATCGCGCTAGTGAATGGTTTGATGATAATCACGGTGGTGCTTTCTTTCCTTGTTTGCAAGGTCGCGCCAATTATAAAATAGATAATACATCTTACACTGGCGGGCAAATAATTCAACATGCGCCAATGTTTACTTGCATTGGTAATCATGAAATTATGGGACGTGCCAGAACAGAAAGTTTAAATGATGAATTTGATGATACCATTCCTCGTACAGTTGCCCAAAAGTTGTATGGGGAATCTCTGAAAGATAATTCTTTTAATACCGATACTTACGAAGAAATTTTTACCCTACCGCAAAGTATAGAAGGTGGTAAAACTTATTATGCAACTAGCTTTGGTGATGTGCGTTTGGTAGTACTTTATGCGACAAATATGTGGCGAACTCCTAATATGGATGCAGACGCAAAAGGTAGGTATCGAGAACGAGATGCTGATTTAAAAACAAGTGAAAATTGGGGTTATGGACAGCATATTTATGAGGCGATCGCTAAAGGTAGCAAGCAATATAATTGGTTAGTGCAAGAACTCAATACCCCAGAGTTTAAACAAGCAAAATACAAAGTTGTCATGTTCCATCATCCACCCCATTCTTTGGGTGGTAACGTTGTCCCAGCTTACACCGATCCAGTGCAGATAATTGAACCAGATGAAGATGGTAACATTAAAGCAGTGCGTTACGAATATCCCAAAAATGCAGATTATATTATTAGAGATGTTATACCGTTACTAGAAGCGGCTGAAGTGCAACTTGTATTTTATGGGCATTCCCATTTGTGGAACCGCTTTTGTAGTCAATCGGGAATGCACTTTTTGGAAACATCTAATGTTGGTAATTCTTACGGTGCCCACTTGGGTGAAAACAAGCGAGAAGTGCCAATTGGGTATCAAGAAGATTACGCGGAAGTTGGCGATCCAAATGATTTAGAACCAATGATACCATCAATTGCCCCGCTGTTAGGTGAAGATGGTAAACCTTTACCTTATATTGCCAGTAATGATATCACAGCTTTTAGCATTTTCGACACAGAAACGGGTACAATTAGCAGCTATCGTTTTGATACTCGCAAACCGAATTCGGAAGTTGTAAAGTTTGATGAATTTAAGTTGAAATAGTTGCTTATTTAGTCTATGTCAATGCCAAGCGATCGCAATCTTTCAGCCAATTGTTCAGCGCGTTGTCGTTCTTGTTCTAACTCTAATTGTGCCTGTAATGCAGCTTCTTCGGGTGTTGGCACTAAACTACCAACAGGTGTAAAGTAGCGCAGTTTGCCTGAGTCGATACCCAAATACAAGCTTAACTCTTGACTCCAACGCCAACCATTGCTATTGGCAGCAATTTCTTCATATTCACTTCCAGCTAGTCTGAATCCTGCAAATTCTAACGTGTCAGGTGAAAAGTAGAAATATTCTGGTGTGTGGAAAGAGTCTTGATACAGATTTTTTTTCAAATTACGGTCTGTGTCGGCGGTGCTGGTCGATAATAATTCGATAATCAAATTGGGATATTTGCCGTCTTCTTCCCAAACTACCCAAGAGTTGCGGGGACGCTTTTGAGTTTGTTTGACTAAGAAAAAATCGGGACCGCGAAAATCACGATTTCGCAGTTGTTGGCGACTAAAATAAATGGTAAGATTAGCACCGATGAAGTAATCATTTTTGTGGCGCCACAGCCAATCTAAGCAAGTGACAAGCAGCAATAGCTGCATATAATGGAGGGAACTTTCCATTTCCGGCTCATCGCTGTATAACTGACTCGCGTCAGGCATCATGGCTTCTAGTTGCTGTGCCGTTAAAACCATTTGTAGTACCTATAAACAGAGAAAGGCTAGTTTATATTATCATCGCTCATCATGCGATCGCATTACACGTTAACTCAGATATTGCACCAACATGTAATACATGAAAAAAGTCTGCGTTCTTGATTCCCACAGACTATAAGTCCGTGTCTGATAGCTAAATTCCTCGCTCATGAGGACTGTTCTTTGAATATTTTATTGAGGTTAAAAACTATCTAATTGGGCGTTGCTGATTTCATGTATGAATATGATTTTATTTAATACCAAAATCCTTGTAGAGACGTAGCAGTGCTACGTCTCTACATGCGGATTCATACTTCTATTGAGCAACGCCTCTAATTGAGTCATGATAGCAGAATTGCGATCGCAATTGTGATTATACATTCATTAAGTTTTATAGATAATTCCCATTAAATAAAAAATAGTTAAAATCAATTTCGATTCTACGCCCTTTACCAGTTAATCAACTTTCATAAATCTATCCTTAGATAAGAAAAACGAGGATAATTGTAAAGTGATATTACAAAGGTTGGAAAAATATTTAGAAATTCTCTAAAAGCCAAACATAGCTCTAACCTAGAACCTAGTAGGAGAGACTAGAGGTAACTATGGCGAACTTAAATAATATTCAAAAGTATCGGTTTGTTTGTACCCTGACCTTTGGCGATATTTACGGTCAAATAATTGTTTGGTTAATCACCATCACTATCAGTTTAGCTGCTGCCTTGGCGCTGATGGGTGCCAGAAGACCCGTTTATGCTTTAGCTACAGTGGGACTTGTCGTTTTGCTCTCGTTGCCTTTCTTGCTTTTTGCCTTCGTGACTACATTGTTAAATCATATCGAGTTGTCTCCTGTAGACGCGTCAACAAAAATGGAACCAATGCCCGGTAATGTTTCTCAGCAACAACCTGTAGAAGCAACCAGCTGATTCGATTTTAGATTTTAGATTTTAGATTTTGGATTGGAGGTTAGGGACTGGGGACTAGCTAAGAAGGTTATTACCAATAGCTTATTTCTTATCCAAAATCCAAAATTGACCTAACGTCCCTGTCTATTGGCAGGGAATTTTTTTTGATGTCCTTAGAACAGCAGTTGGGGGATGATTATGCTTAATTATTTATAGAGAATTTGTATAACAGTAAGATAAATTTCACTTTTATCAGTAGTATCTTGTGTAAATTAGTTTAAATAATTTCATCACCACTACCCTCTAATTCGCTCAAAGCCTTAGCTATAGCCTGTCTACAGAATTCTGGGTAATTATCGAGAGATTTTACTTTCGCTTCTACTTCCTCTGTCACTCTAAAAGCTAACCTCCCTGTTAGTGGTTTATCTCTATCAGTAGTAAACGATTTGAGGTTTTCAGGATTTCCCTTAGGGTTGGGCATTGATTAAGAAATATGAATAATTTTCTTTTCACTGGTGAACATATGAATTAATTACTAATGAGCGGTTGAAACTTTCTCAGGGTATGCAACCGCCAATATCCATCAATATCAATCAACGGACATTATCATTTTATGTTCACTAGAAGCGAATTGGAAATTAAAACCCTTGGGGAACTAAAGGGACTGTGCAAGCAATACGGACTTAAACCACTGGGTAACCCTGGTTATAAAACTGCTTGGATTGACGCTTTATTGACCTTTGCAGCTATTGCCTTGCGTCAGATGAAATCCGGGGAAGGACTGACAAGAATGACATTTATTGGCTATCAGGATTTAGGGCAAGCGTTAGATCAGATGGGACAACCTACAGATCAACAAGCTGCATTGATTAGGGCAACGATGCAAGGGAAGCGTTTAGAGTATCCCCATCGTTACGATCAAGAAGCACTGCTTAACTTGTATAAAGCTAAGATGCACTTAGAACAAGCGTTTTTACTGTTGAACATGTAATATTTTTGTAGTTGTAACTTTAAGAATGTTAATATCTTATGCTTGAACATGATGTGATTATTATCGGGGGGGGATTAGCTGGATGTCGTGCAGCAGTGGAAATTGCCAGGACTGACCCTAGCTTAAATGTGGCTGTGGTAGCGAAAACTCACCCGATTCGTTCGCACTCGGTTGCAGCCCAAGGTGGGATGGCTGCGTCACTGAGAAACGTAGATACAGAAGATAGTTGGGAAGCACACGCTTTTGATACTGTCAAGGGTTCCGATTATTTAGCAGACCAAGATGCCGTAGAAATACTGACTCGTGAAGCGCCAGATGTAGTAATCGACCTGGAACACATGGGCGTTTTATTCTCTCGCTTAAATGATGGTCGCATTGCCCAACGCGCTTTTGGGGGACATTCTCACAATCGCACTTGCTACGCTGCCGATAAGACCGGTCACGCAATTTTGCACGAATTGGTGAATAATTTGCGCCGTTACGGTGTGCAAATTTATCAAGAGTGGTACGTAATGCGCCTGATATTAGAAGAAGGTCAGGCGAAAGGTGTAGTGATGTACCACCTTTTGGATGGGCAAATAGTCGTAGTGCGGGCTAAGGCGGTCATGTTTGCTACAGGTGGCTATGGTCGCGTATATAACACGACTTCTAACGATTACGCTTCCACCGGTGATGGTTTGGCAATGACAGCGATCGCTGGTTTACCGCTGCAAGATATGGAATTTGTGCAATTTCACCCCACTGGATTATATCCCGTTGGGGTGCTAATTTCCGAAGCAGTGCGGGGTGAAGGCGCGTATTTGATTAATAGTGAAGGCGATCGCTTTATGGCGAATTACGCACCCAGCCGTATGGAACTTGCCCCGCGTGATATTACCTCACGAGCGATCGCTTACGAAATTCGCGCCGGTCGTGGGGTTCATCTTGATGGCAGTGCAGGCGGTCCCTTTGTTTATCTGGACTTGCGTCACATGGGCAAAGAAAAAATTATGAGCCGCGTTCCCTTCTGTTGGGAAGAAGCACATCGCTTAGTTGGTGTCGATGCGGTAACGCAACCAATGCCAGTACGTCCAACAATTCACTATTGTATGGGTGGTATCCCAGTTAACACCGATGGTCAAGTCCGCAGTAGTGACGAAGGGCTTGTAGAGGCATTCTTTGCAGCTGGGGAGACATCTTGCGTATCCGTACACGGAGCCAATCGGCTTGGTAGTAATTCTTTGTTGGAGTGCGTAGTTTACGGAAAGCGAACCGGAAGTGCGATCGCTCGATTTGTGCAAAACCGTAAGTTACCCACAATAGACGAGCAAAGTTACATAAAAGCGGCAAAGCAACAAATTCAAGCTTTGCTAGATCAGCCTGGGCAGTATCGCATTAACCAAGTGCGTCAAGCCTTCCAGGATTGTATGACAGAATACTGTGGCGTTTTCCGCACTCAAGAATTAATGAGTCAAGGTTTAGAAAAAATACAAGAATTACAGCAAAAAGCGTCGCAAATATACTTAGATGACAAAGGTACTTCTTGGAATACAGAAATCGTCGAAGCGTTGGAAATACGAAGTTTAATGGTGGTAGGGCAAACGATTCTTTCCTCAGCTTTAAATCGTCAAGAAAGTCGTGGCGCCCACTTCCGTGAAGATTATCCGCAACGGGATGATGAAAACTTCCTCAGACACACATTGGCTTATTATTCACCAGCGGGAATTGATATTCAATATCGTCCGGTGACGATTACCATGTTTGAGCCAAAAGAGCGGAAATATTAGTTATTATATTTTGGGGTGAAAAAATAGCTCTTCTTCACCCCAAAAATACAATAATAGATAAAAAATATCAGCTTTTATGTAAGTCCTGATAGATTTTATGGGTGGGAATACTAGGTTTATGTAAACAGCTATTGAAAAAAATTGTGAGACTTTAAACCGATGCCAGAAAGTAATATTAGTGATTTAGTAGCTCATCCTTTAGCAAGATATCGCAATCATTTGCAATTCAATGGATATCAAGTTGAAGAAGACGAAGAGCTACTTTTATGCAGTCACCCCCGAAAAAGCAATTTGATTATTAAATATATGTTTAGTAGAGGAGTATTAATCAGAACTTTTTATTCTTTTGAGCAAAATATTCAGAGAATACACCTCCTAGAATATATAAACGAATTGAATTCCGAATTCATATTTATGAAAGCATATATTGATAAGGACAACGATCTGTCCATAGAAACGTTTTGTGAGGGGGAGTATGACAAAACAAATTTCTCAATTTTGTTGGACAATATTGAATACGACATGGAAATTTTTGGAAATCACAAGCTAACACAAGAGTATTTGCAATAAGAATAAACGTTAAGTAGCGTCCATCGTCACTTTGGCAATATCAGCAAAATCGGTGGACAACATCAACCCTTTATCAGAATACGCGAGTCTGATAAAGGGTTGATGTGTTTGTTTGAAGTTGTTAGTTGCCGACACAGAAACAATCGGATACAGGGATATACCTTTGCCAGCTACTCTCACGCTTTCTATCAGCCCATCCAAGTTTTCCGCTACGACAAAAAGTTGAAAACGCTCTATATTCAGGCTGGTGTAACTGATGAAATTGCACTAATAATAAAAGAAGATGGAAATTGGAACTTTGTTCTATGACGCAGAACTTACACCAAATGAGAAATACTGAATTAAAAACGCATTCCCAAACGCTATACGAAACTGACTACTTGCAATGGATAGAAACGACTGTGGAAAAATTGCAAAGTCAGGACTACGCAAACGTAGACTGGGAAAACCTGATTCAGGAAATTGCCGACATGGGAAAAAGTGAGCGTCGGAGCTTCAAAAGTAATCTCATTGTAATTTTGGTGGATTTGCTCAAATGGCAGTTTCAACCTGAGAAAAAAAGCGGTAGTTGGGAAGCAAGCATGATTGAGCATCGTAGACGTGTTAAAGAAGCTCTAGATGATTCCCCTAGTCTCAAATCTTATCTTGAAAGCATATTTGCAGAGTGTTATGCACAAGCAGTTAAGCAAGCAAAAGCCGAAACTAATTTGCCAGTGGAGTCTTTTCCTCTGATGTGTCCATACGAGTTAGCAGAAGTGACAAATGATGAGTTTTTACCTCAGTCAGCACAGTAGATACCGCATGGTATTACAAATTATGGGAATCTTGAGGGTGTCCACAATGTTTACAATGTGGCAAATTTTTGTAAGTAAGATTGTGGCAGTTTTGACATTCAACGTATTGATAATAACCGCAGTGCGGACAGTAAACATCATGGTGCTGAATCTTCTTAGCACAATTGAGACAGCGCGACTTTTGAACTCTGCTAGCTGCCTGGACTTTAGGATTAAAGACAATTTTTTGGAGAAACTTGATAATTCCAAAACCAATAAGTGGAATCAGCAAGACATAAGCATAACTAATTAAGAAAAGTAAACCTCCAAAAAGGGTGCTAACGATATCAAAGATAAACTGAAATATTGCGCCGATTTGCAGAAATTCAAATATTTTAAGTAATAGCGGTATAAAAAAGATAACCAGCAAATGCCAGCTAATTAGTGAGATGAGTCCATGTCCTCTCGAAAGAGCAAATTTATAAGTTGATAAAGCAAGAATAATCAGCGGTAAAAGAAACAGAGACTGAAAAGCAAGCTGAATGCTTGGATACCAAAATGACGCTTGCTGATAGCCCTTTTCAACTGCCGTAAATTTATCGTTATCCTTAAGGAAAGCTATCAAATTAACGCTTTCTGGTTTTGCAAGCAGTACATTTTTAAGATTAGAAATTTCATTTTTCAGATTAGAAATTTTTCTGCTATTTTGGTCTAACTCCTGTTTGGCTTTTTCAGCACCAACTCGATTAATTGATTGCTCACGAGCCTGACCTGCTATTTTTTCTAAAAGCGTTGAGTCATATTGAGCGCGAATATTACGATTGGTTTGTTCAAGTGAGCTAATGTCTGCTTCTTTCCGAACAATGGTCTTGATGGTTTGCTGATTTTCGGAATTTTTAATTTTATCTTTGTAGGTTGCATAATTCAAGCATATTTCAGAAACCTTACCTAGATGTCCTGCTTGTGGTTGTTGATAAGTTTGCTGTAATGATGGTGAATTGATAGTGTTATATGTTGGTGAAAATTTTAAAATTTCATAATCTTTATCTTTGGCAATTTGTAACCGATAATCTTTCCACTCGGAGTAACATGGATAAGCCTGAGTCGGGTTCAGATGCCATTTGCTAATATCATCCAGCCCCGTAAAAACATTAATTAAAATAAAAATATCAATCAAAATAATGACAATCAAGCTCACTTTATTCAGTGGTTCGTTGTTGATTGTCCTTGAATTACTAAAAAACTGACTCAAAAGACGACGTATTCTAGCAAGCATATTGTTTTTTAAATAAGTAAGTCGGGATGAAAATTGATAACACGGAAAATGCGAACCTGGAAAGTATCCGTAAATTAACTGAAAAATATCTGTAAAAAAACCAACTTTTAACCTATTTATAACCTCTATGTCATCAATGATCCGGTAATCTAATTTTCTAACTGTGCCGGGGCTAATTGTCCAATCAGGCGCTCACGGACTCAAAAAATAATCGAGGATTAGATGATGACAAAGCTTGGCTACTCAGTGTTTAAACGCGTCACCACTGGGCGTTTGCTGCGTAAAATGTGTTTACTGGCGTTGACTGTGCCGTTCCTGGCAAGTTCCACAATCAGTTTGGCGACTGCCAGCGAGAAAGAGTACGAGGGCGAGAACAAGTCATACGCCATCGGACTTTGGGGCGATTTCCCCTACTCGGACTTGCAGGCGATCACAGGAGTCCCGAACCTCATCGCTGACATGAACGCGCAAAACCTCGCCTTCACAGTCCACGACGGCGACCTGAAGGCGGGGAACTCTACGGAAGGCTCGGTCACGCCGACCACCTGTAGCAATGCCCTCTACAGTCAGGCGCTTGGCTACTTCAACGCCCTGAAGGCACCAGCAATGTTCACGCCCGGTGACAACGATTGGACCGACTGCGATCGCCCCTCAAACGGTGGATTCAACTCACGCGAGCGCCTCGACTACCAACGTCAGGTATTCTTCAACACGAATTTTTCCCTGGGGCAGCGTCAGCTAGTCCAGAAGGTGCAGACGGCACCGCTGTGCCTTAGTGCAAACAACACCGCTGTGCCCTGTGTTGAGAACCGCCGCTGGAGAGTTGGTAAGGTTACTTATGCGACACTCAATATCCAAGGTTCGTGCAACAACCTATGCGACACCGCGCCTGACCCCCAGGAGTACGAGGCGCGAAACGCGGCTAATATTGCATGGATGAAAGAGACCTTTGAAGTGGCAAAGGCACACAATTCGGCGGCGGTCATGCTTATCTCCCAAGGCAGTCCGGGGTGGGATCTGACCGACGGAACCAGAGCACCTTTGCGTGATCCGAGAACCCTCGCCCAAACCGATGGGCAGCCTGATGGCTTCCAGAGCTTTTTATTAGCGTTGCGCGATGAGGTGATTGATTTCCGTAAACCGGTTGCCTACGTCCACGGCGACTCGCACTACCACCGCGTTGACAAGCCATTTCTGGATGCTCAAGGCAGACGCATCGAAAACTTCACTCGTATTGAGACATTTGGCGACAATGCGGCGAACGGCACCAACGATGTGAATTGGCTCAAAGTGACCGTAAATCCCCGTAGCCGAGAGGTGTTTTCGTATCAGGCACAGATTGTTCCCGGCAATCGAGTAGCGGTTCCGTCTCCGTAACGCTACGCAGTTTCTAATTGTTGGGAACTACAAATATAAAAGCCCAAAACTGCAATCTGCTGTAATTTTCTGGAGTTGCGGTAGGGATTGGGAACTTTGATACCTACGGCGTTGCATAAATGCGGGATGAATTAGCGGCTGAAACTATGAATAATTCGTTCAAAATAGGGCGAAATCATCCCTTGGGCTGAACCAGGACAAAAATGGACAGCCTTCATCCGAAAATGTCGTGGGGGATCGAGGATCTAGTAAACAAGGCTGTCCATTTTTGTCTACT
>CASBQC010000168.1 GCA_949127805.1 Nostocales cyanobacterium PMM_0081 | reverse complement strand
GAGTAAATTAAGCAGCGTAATTGATCCTTATCCCACCCAAGCCGAAGGTATTAAAAAAGCCGCTGATGCTTATCGTCGCACGCTGCTGACACCGAGAACAAAAGCATTATTAGGATTTTTGACAAAGCTTTCTTGAGGATGTTTTTTACTAATACTATTACGGGAACAATTATTAAATCCCAAGAAGATATTTTAACCAAAGTGGTGGCACTGACAGCGTTTATCCCCTTGCTGACAGGCACTGGTGGCAATGTCGGTGCTCAATCTTCCACGGTAGTAATTCGCGGGATTAATACTGAAGAAATACGGGCAATGGGACCGTTGCAGGTGATTGGCAACAGAAGCGATCGCCGGCGCATTGTTAGGATCGATGTTAGGTGCGATCGCCGCACTCTGGGCATACTTTCTGCAAAATAATTTATCAGTAGCGATCGCTGTCGGCACGAGTCTGGTAGCAATTTCTATTTTGGCTTCTATCTCCGGTTCAGCACTGCCGTTTTTATGGAGCTTACTTCGTTTAGATCCAGCATTAATGTCAGCACCTTTTATTACTACCGCAGTCGATGTAGCTGGTGTTTTAATTTATTTCAGTTTGGCAAGAATCATTTTGAAGATATAGTTAGTTGTTAGTTCTTGGTTGTTAGTGGATAGTTGTTGGTTGTTAGTTGACAATTAACGACTATCCACTATCCACTATCCACTAATTAAAGTTCTGATGCCGTATCTGGGGCAACCACTTCGCCGGTACCTATTTGTAATATCATGTCCTGGTCAGTAATCAGTTCGTTGAGTTCCTTTACTTGCAAATTCATTTCCTCGCAAGCTTGCCGTAATTCACGCGCAAAGGTGTTAAGGTCATCACCATATCCACATTGATGAGCGGCAGTTTCAATTCCCTGTTTGGCATTCGCTCTAGCACAATCTACTAGCTCTGTGCCTTGCAATCGTGTTGGGGATGCCATAGCCGTAATTTTTATGTATTAAGTGTTCTTCACCAGATTATCAACTATAAAGCAATTTTTCATCCCTCTAATGGTTGACTCAATAATTGGTAATAGGGAATTGGTAATTGCAATGAGAAAAGTACGTTCCCCATTACCCGTTACCCATTACCCGTTAATTACTTCTCCACCATTGGGATGCAATACTTGACCGGAGAAGTAAGAACCGTCATCGGAAGCTAAAAATACATAGCTGGGTGCAACTTCTTCGGGTTGTCCTGGTCTTTCCATTGGTACTTGTTTGCCAAATGTTTTAACTTTCTCTTCTGGGAAAGTTGAGGGAATTAAAGGTGTCCAAATCGGACCTGGTGCAACGGCATTAACGCGAATTTTCTTTTCTACCAAATTTTGTGACAAAGAGCGAGTAAAGGCAACGATCGCACCTTTTGTGGAAGAATAATCAAGTAGTTGCGGATTGCCTTTATAAGCAGTTACTGATGTAGTATTGATAATAGCGCTGCCTTCGTGCAAGTGCTTCATCGCCGCTTTGGTCATGAAAAACATTGAGAAAATATTAGTCCGGAAGGTGCGCTCTAGCTGCGATGCGGTGATATCTTCTATGCTTTCTTGGGGATGCTGTTCGGCAGCGTTGTTGACGAGAATATCAAGTTTGCCAAGTTCATCTACGGTTTGTTGTACAACTTGCTGACAAAAGCTTTCGTCACCAATATCACCAGCGATCGTTACCGCACGACGTCCATATTTTTCGACTAAATTCTTGGTTTCTTTAGCGTCGTCGTGTTCATTCAAATAGACGATCGCTACATCTGCACCTTCTTTAGCATAGGCGATCGCTACAGCACGACCAATTCCACTATCACCACCAGTAATCAAAGCTACTTTATCTTTTAATTTACCACTTCCCTGATAACTTGAATCATCTGCCTTCGGTTTCGGCGTCATTTCTGATTCTTTACCTGGTGGTTTCTGTTGTTGTGGTGGTTGTAACGATTCTTCTGGCATATAATTCTCCCTGAATATTTACTTACAATTGTTATTGGTTAGCTGTTAGTTGATAGTGGTTAGTTGATAGTGGATTTTCCAATTAACAAATAACAAATAACAACCAACAACTAACAATTCCCAAAAACAAACCCCGGATCGAAAATTCAACCCAAGGTTAATTTTTTTTCTTTGGCTTACGCATTGCTACCCTATATAGCCAAGCCTACTAATTGCGCGGCTTAGATTATTTCTCCCCACACCCTGACACACCCTATTTATCTAACAAAGGATACAACTTAACAACTCTCACTTGATGAAGGATTTCTCCTGCTCACCTCCCTTTAAGTTATCTATTGTCTCGCGGAAATTTATCAATCTTTAGATGTAAACAAACTCAATTTATATCAGTCTGAAGACGTAATCGTATTGTATCGGCAAACAATCGCATTGTATCGGCAAACAATCGTATTGTATCGGGGTAGAGACGCAAGGGAATCGCCGTCTCTACAAGTTTGACAACAGACGACTATTCATAAAGACTCTGCGTCCCTCTGCGTTTACTCTGTGTTACGAGTGCGTTTAAAAACGCTACGATTTTACGCAAAGCTGTACTTAGGACACTATATTCTGGATGATATGAGTACTACTAATTCGTCTGAAGATGCTGTACCTTCAAGGGAAGAAGTCTACAAAACCCTTTTGCGATCGCTACGGCTAAAAAAAGGGTTTGGGATTGTGTTTGTGCAATGTTCACCTTTAGACGCTTGGGAATCGCCGTCTCTACAAGGGTTTTGGGCAACGTATAATTAATTTGGGTCGATGTCTATTCCTCATTCCCCATTCCCATAGACGTATATCAAAGAAGTGTTGCCAATGAAGCCCTTCTCGTTGTTTCCTAAGATATACAAGAGTTATAACCCAGTATTGGGATCGATATAGGATAAGGATTATGGTAACGTTGAATATTTCTGAGTCAGATCAAGCCGATCGCTTTCGGGATCTGCAATTAACTATACGCGATCGCTGGAAAACTATCGAGCTATTTGACAATAGTGATGCTGATATTTTAGTTGTTCCCTCTCTCAGCATCGACCAGCACGAACTTCGGAAAGTCGAAGGTTGCGAACATTATGAAGAACGATTGCTATTTTCTTTGATGCGTTTGTGGAATCCCCGCACCAGGCTGATTTATATCACATCAATGCCGCTGCATCCCAGTATTATTGATTATTATTTACAATTATTGCCGGGAATTCCCTTTTCACATGCTCGCAATCGTTTGCTGCTTCTTTCTACTTACGATTCTTCCCTCAAACCTCTCACCCAAAAGATTTTAGAACGTCCTCGCTTATTAGAGCGAATTCGTCAAGCTTTGAGGCTAGACAAATCATTCATGACATGTTATAATTCAAGTCATTTTGAAGGTGAATTATCTCTCAAATTGGGTGTACCCCTGTACGCAGCCGCGCCAAACTTGCAGATTTGGGGAAGTAAAAGCGGTAGTCGGGAAATCTTTGCAGAAAGCGGAGTTCCGCTTCCCGATGGTAGCGCTCTTGTTTGGGATAGCACAGATTTAGCTTTATCCGCAGCGGATTTGTGGGAACGTCAGCCAAGTTTACAAAGAATGGTGGTGAAACTCAACGAGGGCATTTCCGGAGAAGGAAATGCGTTATTAGATTTAAGAGCGATCGCCAAATTTGCACCCCCAGAAAGTTCTCATGCCGAAAGGGTAGCAGCAATAAGCGATCGCTTCTCAAGTCTGCGCTTTCAAGCAACAAAAGAAACTTGGGAGAACTTTTCTGGGAGAATCACCGAGTTAGGAGCGATTGTAGAAGCATTTGTGGAAGGAGAAATCAAGCGATCGCCTAGCGTTCAAGGACGCATCACACCCAACGGTGAAGTAGAAATTCTCTCAACCCACGACCAAATTCTCGGAGGTCCAGACGGTCAAATTTATCTTGGTTGTCGATTTCCCGCTGATGAAGCTTATCGACTGCAATTGCAACAATTAGGAATAAAAGTAGGCAGAAAGCTGGCAGAAAAAGGCGCATTAGAGAGATTTGGAGTAGATTTTATCGCCGTTGACAAAGGAAATAATGATTGGGATATTCAAGCGATCGAAATCAACTTGCGTAAAGGTGGCACCACCCACCCCTTCATGACCTTAAAGTTATTAACCAACGGACGCTATGACCTCTCCACAGGATTATTCTACAGCCAACAGGGACGACCCAAATACTACATCGCCACCGACAATTTACAAAAAGACCGCTACCGAGGATTATTACCCAACGATTTGATGGATATTATCGCCCATCACAGACTGCACTTTGATAGCGGAACCGAGATAGGCACAGTATTTCATTTGATGGGATGTCTTTCTCAATTTGGCAAGTTGGGATTAACCTGTATCGGAGATTCTCCCCAACAAGCGGAAGAAATTTACAACAAAGTCGTCAAAGTCCTAGACGAAGAAACCCGCACCAACAAAAGTGATTTTTCCTCATTCTCAGATTACGCTTTCGCTACCACCTGGGATGGATACAGTTTTTAGGGCATAGGGAACGTGGTAATTACCCATTGTATCTAGGACTTACGCAAAAACCAAGATCGCTCCTCTTATTCCTCTGTTACGCGCCAGGTGCTACAACGGGGGGAACCCCCGCAACGCACTGGCTTCTCTGTGTACTCTGCGGTTCGTTATTCAATTATTCGTGCGTAAGTCCTGATATCATGTCCGTTTAATTAACATTAATAAAACAATCCCAAATCCTTGTAGAGACGTAGCACTTGGTAGTCTTTACGTCTTTTAGGTCGATGTCTATTACCCATTACCCAATTACATGTTTAACAGTAAAAGTGCTTGTTCCAAGTGCATTTTAGCTTTATGCAAATTAAGCAGCGTTTCTTGCTCATAGCGGTGAGGATACTCTAAGCGCTTTCCTTGCATCGTTGCCCTAATTAACGCTGATTGTTGGTCGGTAGGTTCTCCCATTTGATCGATCGCTTGTCCTAAATCCTGATAGCTTTTAAAAGACATTCGCTTTAACCCCTCTGGTTCTCCCCTCATCTGACGTAAAGCGATCGCCGTAAATGTCAATAGAGCATCAATCTAAGCAGTTTTATAGCTAGGATTGCCCAGTGCCTTTAATCCATACTGCTTACACAATCCCCTTAATTCCCCAAGGGTTTTAATTTCCAATTCCGAACGAGTGAACATAAAATAATAATGTCCGTTGATTGATATTGATGGATTTAGGTGAGTAAAACTTTCCACGGTGTCACTCACCTAAAAACTAATCTATCTCCATGTCGGCATGGCAACCGTTCAATATTTATATTTCTTAATCAATGCCTAACCCCAAGGGGAACCCAGATAATTTACAGCCTCATAAGTACACTACTGATAGACCGGAGGCACTAACAGAGAAAATTACTGTCAGGGTTAGCCCTTCAATGAATGCCAAACTAAAAGCGTTAGATGATTATGCAGAATTCGTGAGACAGGCTATAGCTAAGGCTTTAGATGAACTATAGCGGTTCTCGCTTGGGTGCAGTACAGTCAGACCTCACTTCCATTCCTCTCTCCTACAAGGAGAGAGGCTTTGATTCTTGCTCCCCTTCCCTCTCTTCTCCTGTCGGAGACGCTGCGCGAACGAGACGCTTCGCGAACGTAGGGAAGGGGTTGGGGGTTAGGTTTGCGAGAAAGTTGCACACGGCGTTAAGTAGTTACGCATCACGTCAGCTAAATTAGAGAAGGTATCTCTATGAGCATCATGATGATGTAAACAAGAATACTCAAATGAATGATTAAAACATTTAATTTGGGCTATTTGAGCATTATATAAGCATTTTTTATATATTAATGGTTAAAAGCCTTGAACATAGGTAGCTCAAGCGTTCACTGCATAAATCCTGATTGTCAACGTCCTTATCCCCAGCTTTGGGGACAAAAGTTTTGTAATAGCTGTGGTGCCCCGCTACAGCTTCTAGATCGGTATATCCCTCTTCAGCGTTTGGGTTCAGGAGGATTTGCCCAGATTTATACGCTTTGGGATGAAAAGACCCAAACAGAGAAAGTGCTGAAAGTGTTGGTAGAAAATTCACCCAAAGCACTAGAGTTGTTTACTCAAGAAGCTGCTGTATTAGCTAGTTTGCGGCATCCGGGTGTCCCCAAAGTCGATAACGATGGGAATTTTCAAATAAATGTGTTCAATCCACAACCGCGTCAACTAGCTTGTCTGGTGATGGAAAAAATTGATGGGTTGACTCTAGAGGAAATTCTCGAACAGTATCCTCAAGGATGTCCGGAAAAATTGGTGTTAAGCTGGCTGACTCAGACGGTGGAAATTTTACAGGAGTTGCACAAACGCCAAATTCTTCACCGCGATATTAAACCAAGTAATTTAATGCTGCGGACTTTTCCAGCTACCACACTTTTAAATAAAGGGGGAGGTGGAGAGAGTCGGTTGGTGCTGATTGATTTTGGTGGTGCGAAGCAATTTAATAATGCAATGCTTCGGCAAGAATCTGGTTCAACGAGGTTATTTTCTTCTGGTTACAGTCCACCAGAACAAGTTATTGGGGGTAATGTCGGACCTGCTACTGATTTTTATGCCCTCGGTCGGACGATGATAGAATTACTTACAGGGAAGTATCCGCCAAAGTTGGAAGATCCGCAAACTGGGGAGTTGCGTTGGCGTGGTGGGATTAATCTGAACCCAGAATTGGGAGATTTGCTTTCGGAGATGGTAGAAGAAGATGTGCGATCGCGTCCACCATCTTCAACAATAATTTTAAAACGTTTGGCGAAAATCTCTCAACCATCTCCACAACCAGACTTTTTCGCCAAAATTATCCAAGCTATTCACCAAGCGATCACCGGCGGAATGCAAGCATTAAGTAAAACTACTCTTTTCATCGTTCAGACGATATTTAGAGTCTTCGGTGCTTGTCTGATGACCATTTGGACAATGGTTTTAAGCTGCATCGGCGCTGGGGTAGGTACAATTGCTGGTTATATTTTGGCGTATCACACAATTTTAGGCGATCGCGTTGGCTCACTGGTATCTTCTCGGTTACTCGGATTAGTACCAAATACTAACCATTTTTTTGGTTCTGAGATTGTTTTATTTGCCGTCGCTGGTTTGGGAACCGCATGGGGACTAACTATTGCCGGGGGTTTTGGTCAACAGCGGCGGTTTTTTGTCGCCTCGCTGATGGGTATAATCGGCTACGGGTTTAGCTGGTTAATTTTGCAATTAATTACACCCCAAGATGGAATCGAAGCTTCAGCGATTTCGATTTTGATAGCTGTTTTTCTTCTGACGCTTGGTTTAGGGCTACGCAGCCATCAAATAGTTTACGCGGCGATCGCTTCTTTTGGTACAGCGATGGTCTTTGCGCTTTTGATCAGTTTCGGATTTTCACCGACTGCATTTCTCTTTCACAATACACCCGACAAATGGAGTTTACTGCTGACTATTCTCTTTTTTAGTCTCGCCGGCTTGTTTGTTAGCTTCTGGTTAGCCGTGAGTCACTACCTCATCGTACCAGGATTGCGCTTTTTAGGCTGGCGTTGATTGCAATGGAAAGACATGTAGGGGCGCCCTCATGAATGCCCAATGCCCATTAATCAAAATCCCCCTAGCCGCTTTTATAGTGCGACTAGGGGGATTTCATAAAGAGTGGGTGATAGAGTTTCGGTATAGTTGTTGATATTTTTATTGTAGAGTCTCTATCTGATTTTGACTAAACTTACTAACATAATTTATGTGAATTTAACAATTGTTTTATCATTTGTTCATATATCTTGGTAAAAGAGAGAGCGATCGCCTTACATATCAGCCTCCCCATTACCCGTATAACTAAAGATCCCCCCAAACCGCTTTTTTACTTACGGCGTGGGGGGATCTCATAAAGAGTAGGTGATAGAGTTTCTGTATATTTGCTGACGAATCCATTCTATACAGCAGTTTTTCTATTGACTAGCCCAAATCTGATAATTTACAGTAGTTTTACGGTTTCTTTATTACTTCTTCATGCCGAACGCTTACTGAAGAAGTCGTATATGTCAGTATAACAATACATTCCTGCCTAGCTCGCCTACTTGTGAACTAACTCTATGCAAAAAAATATTAAGCTCAATATAGTCGCTACCGTTGTGTTATTAGCTTGTTTAGGGTCTACAGAACAAGCCTTTGCATTTAACCAGCAAGACGTGGATAACTTAAAAGCAACAAAAGCTTGTCCACGCTGCGACTTGAGTAGTGCTGACTTAACTCAAGCTAACCTAGCTGGAGCAAATTTACGAGAAGCTAACTTAAAAGGTGCGACTTTATCTGGTGCTAATCTCAAGAATGCGGATTTAACAAGTGCAAATCTGGAAGCTGCGGTAATGAATTCTACCAATCTCTCTGGTGCTTCCATGACGGGTACTAATTTGAAATCAGCATCGCTGGAAAATGCCGATTTGAGTTTTGCAGGTTTAATCAGCGCAAATTTGGAAGCCGCTAACTTGAAAGGTGCTAAATTGGATTTTACCAATTTCCGGGGGGCATACTTCCGACTGACAACTTTGCCAGTTGGCACCGTCACATCTGACAAACCCTATGGGTGGTCATTGCAACAAGGCACAGAAGAGCCGAAAAAGAAACCACGCGAATCTAAAAAGAAATAGGGAATAGACATAGGAGTGAAAAAGATAAGATGTAGAGACGTTAAATTTAACGTCTCTATAAGGATTTTATACAAGGCATAGTTCATTTCTACGCCTATGTCTAATGGACATCGACCGAATTTAAATATGCATTATCCAGAATCCTTGTAGAGACGTAGCACTGCTACGTCTCTACATTCATTTTCACACAAGATGTCTAATGGAATGGGGAATTGTGCATAGGGCATAGATAATTCCTCCTTGTCCCCTTGTCTCCCTACCCTATTTTTGTAACGTTTCTTTATTATGGAAAACAAGCCTGTAGATTAGTTGAGCGATGCTTACCCGTATTAAAGACTTAGCAATAAAACTAGCGCCTCGTTTAATTGAAATTCGTCGCCATATTCACTCTCACCCAGAACTCAGCGGTCAGGAATACCAAACAGCAGCTTTTGTTGCTGGTGTTTTGTCTTCTAGTGGTGTTCATGTACAAGAGGGTATTGGTAAAACTGGTGTTATTGGAGAACTGCAAGGAACTGGTAACGATAATCGTTTATTGGCAATTCGCACTGATATGGACGCTTTGCCAATCCAAGAACGTACTAATTTGGAATATGCCTCTCGTCAAGAAGGTATAATGCACGCTTGCGGTCATGATGTCCACACTACAGTTGGTTTGGGAACCGCAATGATATTGTCCCAAGTAGCAGAGGAGTTGCCTGGTAAGATCCGATTTTTATTTCAGCCAGCAGAGGAAATTGCTCAAGGGGCAAATTGGATGGTAGCAGATGGGGCAATGGAAAATGTCTCAGCTGTGTTAGGGATTCATGTTTTCCCTTCTATACCGGCAGGTTCAATTGGTGTGCGTTATGGTGCCTTGACAGCTGCGGCTGACGATTTAGAGATTATTATTATCGGTGAATCTGGACATGGTGCTCGTCCTCATGAAGCGATTGATGCGATCTGGATTGCTGCCCAAGTAATTACTACACTACAACAAGCGATTAGCCGGACGCAGAATCCGTTGCGTCCAGTGGTATTAAGTATAGGGAAAATTAATGGTGGTAGAGCGCCGAATGTGATTGCAGATCATGTGCAGTTGTTGGGAACCGTGCGATCGCTTCATCCGGAAACTCGTGCCAATTTACCAAAATGGATTGAAAAAATCATCTCTAATGTCTGCAATTCATACGGGGCAAGTTATCAAGTCAATTATCGCCAAGGTGTGCCCAGCGTGCAAAATGATTATGCTTTAACACAGTTGTTACAATCATCTGCTGAAGAAGCATTTTCGAGCGATCGCATTCAAGTATTACCCGAACCCTCTCTAGGTGCTGAAGATTTTTCTGTTTATTTAGAACATGCCCCAGGTTCGATGTTTCGCTTGGGTGTAGGCTACAAAGATAGAAGCATTAATCACCCATTGCACCATCCCCAATTTGAAGTTGATGAATCTGCCATTATCACCGGAGTTGTAACTATGGCATATAGCGCTTACAAATATTGGATGCACAGTTAAAACTTAAATAGTGAATTGGGTTGTTATATCATGTCCGTCAAAATACCCACAATTAAAAAACCTCACCCCTACCCCTCTCCTTGTTAAGGAGAGGGGATATAAAGCGTAGCTTTATTGGGGTGAGGTTTCATGAAAATTATGGTTGATTGATGGGACATACAGCGTTTTTCTTTCCTTAGGAGGTACACACGTAGGGGCACAACACTGTTGTGCCCTTACAATAATCTGTACCTCACGCCTGTTGCAATCTGCTGTATGTTATACCATTTCATACCAAGTTGCATTCTATTGTGGTATATCAGAGTCCATGAGATTGCTTCCTTCTCCTGTCACCAGACGCTACGCGAACGTCGCAATGACTGTACTATTAATGATAAGCAATTTAGTATCACTTTGATCGTGAAATATATAAAGATGTAGAGACGCGAAATTTCGCGTCTCTACAAAATTCATCGGCTGCTGTAAGGGTGGGATTATCCCACTCCTACACAAAATAAAAGGTTTTTACTTAGCAAATTGCTCTGCAATTTTGCTCTTAACAGCTTTAAATTCTGTAGACAATTGTTCGCTTTCTTGAGTGCTCAAGTTGTTACGAATAGCAGCAAACATTGTGCTTTCTTCTTGACGAATGTGGTCGCCAACAGCCTCCATCAACTGCTTGATTTTTTCTTTGAATTGAGGTGAAGACGGTTCGATCGCTTTGATTTCATCTAGCTTCAGCTTCATGTCAGCTTGCTCGTCATACAACTCTTGGGTGTCGTTTTCACCGTAGAAAGAACGTATTCTTGGGTAAACGACTTGTTCTTCTGCTTCAGAGTGAGCTGATAGATCCTTGTACATTTGACCGAAGTATTCTTGGATTTTTTGAGGATCGTTACTTGCCAGCAGTTCGGTGAACAGAGTATTTACTTTTACGTGATCCATCCGGATAAGATCCTGGATGTTCAAATCTTGCTTATCGCTGTTTTGGGTAACAACACTACCAACAACACCGCTAAATGCTGCCATAGCGTCTTGGACTCGTGCCCAAATACCTTGATCTGCATCTTGTCCTGTGAGTTCACGGACACCCAAAATTTCCAGAACACCTTTAAGT
>CASBQC010000167.1 GCA_949127805.1 Nostocales cyanobacterium PMM_0081 | reverse complement strand
GAACTAGAGGGAGTGGGGGTAGCTTTAGTTTGAGTGGTTGGTGATGGTAATGGTGAAGTGTTGGGGGTGGGGGTAGGTTGAGACTGAGGTTTGGCTGATAGTTTGCGTTTTAACGCTACACCTAAAGTTAATGGACCTTTGCGATCCAATCCTTCATTAAACTGCAAATTTTCGCTTTGCAAGTCGCTTTCTGCCCAACTGGTGGGATAAGGTTTAGTTACTATCAACGTGGTAGACTCGACACTGGATACTGGGGTAACTTCTAAAGGACGGGCAAACGGATAAAGTGAAATGCCATTACCGAAATCTTTAGTAATTGGATGTTGTCCGTATTCTGTCACTAAAGCAACCGCAGGACCAAGTCCGACATTGTTAGAAACATTGACAGCTAAACGATTATCAAGACGCACGCCCCACTGTTGTAGTAAACTATCAAGTTTAGAATCAGTATTTGGATCAATCATCAGCAGTAAGTTACCACCTCGATTGAGATAGGTTTGTAAAGCTTTTAGCTCATTGTCAAACAAAGCTTTTTTCGCACCTGCGACGATTACGACAGCCGCATCATCAGGAACTGCTGACTTTTCTGCCAAATTTAGCGCTGATGTGGTGAAATTTTTGTCACTTAATGCTTGAATTGCTTGGGAAATTGCACCTTCACCGGTTGCAAGTTGACGTTCACCGTGACCTTGAAGTAAGTAAACTTTAGCTGTGGTGGTGCTGGTAATTTGTTGCAAGCGATTAGTTAAGCGAATTTCTGACAGACGTTCGTTTTGATTTACCACCTGCAATAATTGTCGTCTATCCTGAGATTCTAGATAAACTTCTCCATAATCTTTGACGCCAAATTTATCTGCTAATCCTGGTCTAGCTTGCGGATCGACAAATTCAAACTTAAATTTTGAACTAAGCCTGCGATAATTTTCTAGTAATTCCAGGTCTTGGGGATTTCGATTCACATCAAACACCCATACCTTTGCAGGGTTTTGCAAAGACTGTACCAATTCTCGTGATTGTGGCGCCAGGGTAAATAACTGAGTATCAGTTAAATCTGTTCGTAGGTGATAGCGAGTGCCTAAGAAGTTAACTAAACCTAAAATTGCCAATACTGCAACAGTTGCAACTAAGGCATTTGTACCAGCTTGGGTAGAACGACGTCCCCACCAGTTAGTTCGTTGAGTTTGCCAGATTAGCCAAAAGCCGATGATGACTATTCCCGCAATCAAAAATGCTAATGGAATTACTCCCCACTTTTGCGATACTAACCCCGCTGTTAAGCCGGCAACAAGTAAAAATGGACCGAACCAAAATAGATATTTCCAAAGTGTTTGTTTTGCGATGATTTTCATAATTATTATTCAAGGGTCAAGGGTCAAGAGTCAAGAGTCAAGGGTCAAGAGTCAATGGTTAATGCTCAAGAGTCAAGGGTTCATGGTTAACGGTCAAGATATCTTTTAAATTTTTGACTTTTGACTTTTGACTTTTGACTTTTTGACTTTTAACTTTTTGACTACTGACGCTGAAATCGCAATGCATCAATTGATTGAGCTGTGAGGAAGATGCCTAAAACAATGTAACTAGCAAATAATATCAAGCTGCTGGTATCGAAAATTCCTTGTACCAGGGTGTTGTAATGTTTGAGTAAGGATAGATGACTTAAAGCTTCTCCCACACCACCGCCAATATTTTTGGCAATTAAGTCTAGGAACAACAGCAATAAAATTACTGCGAATGTGAGAACGGCAGATAGAATTGTGCTGTCTGTTAAAGAGGAAATAAACATCCCTATAGATAATATTGCCGCTGCTAGTAAGATTAATGCCAGATGACCTAACAAAGGAATTGTTGGTGATATTGGTGGAGTCGATCCACTTAAGGCGATCGCTTCAAACACCAGCAGTGGTGCTACCATTGTTGTAAAAAATGTCAACACCCCTAATAACTTACCTATAGCTACTGCCCAATTGGTTATTGGTGATGTCGCTAAAAGTTCCAATGTGCCGCGTTTGCGTTCTTCGGCATAAAGTCCCATTGAAAGAATTGGCAGTATAAACAGCAACAGCCACCCCATACGATCCAAAAATGCCCTGACAAATTCGTAGGGAACATCAATTGGTGGTACTGGCACCCCGATTTGTTGTCCTTGTAAATCGTATGCCGCAACTGTTGGTAAGATACCTCCGGGTCCGAGCAAAATCAAGACAAAGAATAATCCAGACAATAGCCAAAAAATACTCGCGATCGCATAAGCTAAAGGCGATACAAAATAACTTTGCAATTCCCGGCGATAAATGGCAATAATATTACTCAGCACTACACCCATTTACGCTGCTTCTCCTTCTTTGGCTTCAGAGTCGTCTAACTCAGATAGCAAATTTTTTTCTTCTGTAGTCAGTTGCAAGAAGACATCTTCTAAAGTAGCGCTGACACGTCGCATTTCATATAAACCGAATCCCGCACGCACCAATGCCATGACAATTTCGTGTCCTGGTTCGCTTCCTGGTTGCGATATTACCCGCAAATAACCTCGATTATCCGCAATTGGGGCATGACCATGCATTCCGCTCGGCATCGATTCTACGAAACTTACATCAGGTAAGTTTTGTAATACCTGTTTGGCTAACGCAGGTTCTCCAGAAATTTCTAATTCATATCCAGAACCACCTGTCAACTGCGTCATCAAACTTTCTGGGGTGTTAGTTGCTACTACTTTTCCCCCATTAATGATGGCTACGCGGTTACAGGTCATGCTCACTTCTGGCAAAATGTGCGTGCTGAGAATAATGGTGTGAGTACCCGCGAGACTTTTAATTAAATTTCGCACTTCAATGATTTGCCGAGGATCGAGACCAACAGTCGGTTCATCCAGAATGATAGCTGGTGGATCGTGGACGATCGCCTGTGCAATGCCAACTCGTTGACGATATCCCTTAGAAAGTTTGCGAATAATTACATTAGTCTTATCTTCTAAATTACAGCGTTTAATCGCTGCTTTTACTTTGGTAGTGCGATCGCCTGCCGGTACTCCCTTAATCCGTGTCACAAAATACAAAAAGCCTTCAACCGTCATCTCTGGATATAACGGTGGTGTTTCCGGTAAATAGCCAATTCGTTGCCGTACTAAGAGAGAATTTTCATGGACATCGTAGCCAGCAATTCTGACTGTGCCACTTGTCGCAGGTAAATAACCAGCTAAAATCCGCATAGTAGTAGTTTTACCAGCACCATTGGGTCCCAAAAACCCTAAAATCTCACCTTCCTCTACATTAAAAGTAACATCAGTTATTGCTGTCGTTGAGCCGTATATTTTACTCAGACCATCAACTGAAATCATCGTTAAATTCGCCTGATTGCTGATAGGGCATTAAAAGATATTAAAGCAATATTTTCAAAATGCAACGAATTTACAGAGATTGGGGGGGTGGGAGTAGAGACGCGAGGAACATCGCGTCTGTACAAGAGTGGGGAATAAAGGGAGAATTTGAGCTTCATAGCACGAAACTCCGAGTTCCAAACATGAAACTCCGAGTTCCGAACATGAAACTCCGAGTTCCGAACATGAAACTCCGAGTTCCAAACACGAAATTTCCAGCTTGATTGTTGACTATTGACTTTTGACTATTGACCCTTGACTAATGACATATGGTAAACTCTACCTTCGTTAAAACACTTTACGTTAATCCTGTGACTGGAAATGATGCCAATGCTGGTTCTAAGTTCAGTCCGTTTAAAACCATTAGCCGTGCTTTAAAAGTAAGCACAAAATCTACAATTATTCAACTAGCGGAGGGAAATTACAATTCTCTCACTGGAGAGGTGTTTCCGCTATTCATCCCCGATGGGGTGTTGGTGGTGGGTAACGAAGGCACTAAAGGTCGAGGAATTGTAATTGAGGGAAGTGGTGCATATCAAAGCCAAAGCTTTGGATGGCAAAATATCACGCTGCTATTGCTAGGTGAGGCTACTGTTATGGGTGTGACTGTGGCAAATACAGCCGCAAAAGGCACTGGTGTTTGGATTGAATCGACCGCACCCTCTTTGGTGAATAATACTTTTACCAAATGTGGTCGGGAAGCTTTGTTTGTGACGGGCAGTGCTAAAGTTGCAATTTTAGACAATGTGTTTGTGCAAAACGCTGTCAGTGGCTTGGTGATGGCAGGTAATAGCAAAGGGGAAGTGCTGCGGAATATTTTTCAAAAAAATATTATTGGCATAGCGATTAGTGACTCTGCTGCCCCAATGCTTGTAAATAACAAACTATTAGAAAATCGGACAGCGATCGCTCTTTCTCGACAAGCGCAACCTGTGCTACGTCAAAATCTCATTGCTAAAAATACTGAATTTGGACTTTTAGTCAACGGGAATGCCGCTCCAGATTTAGGTAATAAACAAGACAATGGCGACAATGTTTTTCGCGATAACGGTCAATTTGATTTAAAAAATGCTACATCAAAAAAGCTGGTATTAGTAGGTAATCAGTTGAATTCGTCTCAGGTGAAGGGATTAGTCGAGTTGATCGCTAAATTTTCTGATTTGGCTGGACATTGGGCAGCGGATTTTGTGGAAGCATTGGCAAGCAAGAATTTGATTAACAGCTTGACTGATGGGACTTTTGCACCAGATAACCCGATGACTCGTGCCGATTATGCAGCTTTAGTAGCGGCAGCATTTAATCCCACTCCCAGACGCCCAGCACCGGATTTTATTGACGTACCCAAGGATTTTTGGGCTTATAATGCGATTCAAATTGCCGCACAAGGTGGTTTTGTTGGTGGAAAAAGCGATCGCACTTTCGGTCCCCATCAAAATGTGCAACGACTACAAGTAATTGTCTCTCTAGTTAACGGATTGAAACTGCCACCAGCTCATAAGGATGCCTTACTCTGTTACAGTGACCGTAATACCATTCTTGATTATGCACGTACAGCAGTTGCAACTGCTACAGTACAAAAAATCGTAGTTAATTACCCAAACCCTAAGCAAATCGAGCCTTCTCGCTTTGCAACACGCGCGGAAGTAGCAGCAATGGTTTACCAAGCATTAGTTGCGATCAAAAAATATCCTCCGATAAAATCACCGTATATCGTTTCAAATGAACGCATTTCGCAAGTAGAATAAAAAACACTTCCTATAAATAAAGAAAACACTTGGTAACTTACCCTGTAGCTAAAAGCACGACAAGCTATATGCGATGGGTCGAAAATTTATACCTATTGCCAGAAGCCGATAGCCAGATGTTCACACCAACCCTGGACACCTCTGCCACAACACATCGACACCACAGCCAGCACCTTAGCCCAGGGTCTGCGACAAATGAGGGAAACCCTCCTTTCCCGCTGGCTCACTTTGGTGCAGGCTCATCAACGGGGCATCACAGCGCTCAAGGCAATGATTGGGCGCAGGTTTCGGGTGACTCTCAAACCCCGACACACGAGTGGCTCAACTTGGCAGCCTTATTATTAATTCATTATAGTTTTGACCTCAGTGGGTACAGCGCTAGTGAGTTAGTTAACCGTTGGCAAACTCAGTATCCAGTTAATTGGCTACACTTAGCGGTGATTGAAGCACTCTATCAAGGTCGTTATAAAGCGTTTTCAGTTCAGCAAATCTTAACATTTTGGCAGCGGCGCGGGCAGGCGATTTTTCATTTCAACATGGAATTTGAACGTCTGATTTGCAGCAAATTTCCCGAAAGCTTAACTTCACTAAGTTCACCGTTTTTATCTGAAAATCAAGACAATACTCCTGAATTACCACCAACCGCAAATTCTCTAACTGACAATTCAGCGACTCCTGCAAGCGTCGGTAATAAGTATAGACACAACAATAATCAGCCGATAGAAGTGATGAGTGAAGAACAAAAGGCACTCTTACATTATGAGGAAACACGCAAAAGTACACAGAGAAACAACGTTTTAGTGTCTTCCACAACCAAATCGAAATATTCCCTTGGGCATCAGCCGACTTACCCATCAAGCCAAACATCAACTTCTTTGAATCAACAGGCATCGTTGTCTTTACCTGCTGTGAATCATCCACCAATTGGACAATTCACCCCAGAAAAAAGCGATCGCTCTGAATTGTTCACATCAAAATTAAAAGCGATGAGGAGTGAAAAGCCACTTCCCCGTTACGTTCAAAAAGAAAGGGAGGGTTGAAAAGATTTAAGAGGAGTCTTTACATATTACTAATTAAAAAACTATTTTCCGGAATAGTCTTTAATCCCTTAAGGTTGCACCGAAGCGCGTCCATTAGGTTTTTGATGCTTTCAATTTTCATGTCTATGTAGAAACACAGAGAGCCTATTTTGGTATTCCACTAGGCAAACAAAAGAAGCAGCCACAATATACTAAAATACTTGTTATCTAGCTGATTTAAATTAATTTCCGAGGGCTGTAGTAAAAAGAGAACCACTAAGTCTTTGCATAATTTCATAGCGTTTTTAAACGCAAAGTAACGCAAAGGTAAGCGCAGAGGGACGCAGAGTTTTTGTGATAAATTTTCGTTATGAACTTATCAGTAAACCAAAAAGTTTTTCTCCAAAGAGCGATCGCTAAAATACTTATGTGTTTTGATACTTATTAATACATAATTCTCTAGCCAGCAGACATAGTATAGATTATGATTACTTATGATTAGTTGGTTGATAAATTGTCAATACTAACCTGTTGGAATATAAATGCTTTCAACTACTTGATATTTGCGCTGTAGGGCTTGAGATAAAAAGGCGCTTCTTCTGTTTTAATACAAAAAGTGTGCGATAAATTAATCGACTACCCTTCCTTTTACGACTAATTCACCAGCCAAAGGATATTCACCCAAATATATTTCATATTTTGCACCAGTTCAAAATATGATAACTATTTTTGATGTATTTGGTATTATAGAATACTAAAATATCCGTGGTAATTTGTTGCTGATACCTTCCCCGTGCGTAGCGATCGCCCTTTTGGAAAAACTTTTTGGTTTACTGGTTATGGAATTGACATTACTATTTCTAAGTGCAAGATGTGATATCCCGTGTCGTGAGTAGTCCCCCGTACACAAGAAGCCCTCAACCAGTTGACATTTGGGCACTTTTGTATGTATAGTTTTCCTGAAGTAATTTTCCCTTTTTATGAAAGCAGAGTGGATGTCAGGTATAATTTCTCGAATGATTGAAGGCGATATTCTAAGTTGGGTATTTGTTGGGTCTGCAATTGTGCTAGAAATTGTAGGCACAACCTGTACAAAGTTATCTGAAGGTCTAACGAGAGTTGTCCCCTCTGCTTTGATGCTGGTCTGCTACTGTGGTGCATGCATCCTGATTGCACTAGCTGGCAAAAGATTGGAAATCAGTATCGTTTACGCAATCTGGTGTGGACTGGGCATTACTGCAATTAGCTTGGTTGGAATATTCATCTTCCATGAGTCATCTAGTCCTCTTAAACTTATTGGTATCGCGTTGGTTTTAGCTGGTACTCTAATATTACAAATGTCAGACACCCCCGACAAAGCCAGTGACTTGATGAGTGTGACAGCCCCAAAGGCGGATGCCCTACCTGTAAAGCTGTAGGACTATACTGCACGCGTTCACAATCTGAACTTTTGTGTAAAGCATCAGTTGAGATTATTTGATGCGCTCAGAGTAACGCAAAAGCGCAATCTCTGCACGTGCGAAGTATAGCTTTGTTCCGCTACCCCTTCTTGAGTTTCGAGAATCCATGAATTTCGACCTACCTCTTTTTTCAGACTGCTTTCACTTTCCAAACGAGCGATATTGTCAAAGCTGTTGTCACGTCTTGAAAGAAGCAGGACTTACGCAACTGGCACATTGGGAACTGACAAAAACCCTGCGGGCATCTACTTACTTAGCAATCAAATCAACTATACAATAATTAATGTAGCAGAAAATTTGGATAATATTAGTCATGATAAGATTAGGCGTTGCTGAATCAGGGTATGAAATTCCAAAATTACGTTTATTCAACTCTTAATTCTTTGCGCCTTTGCGTGAGGCTCAATTCATACCGCCATTATGCAACGCCGATTAATTATTATTTAAAATATGAAAAATTAACTCCTCGTTTACTTTGGGATCGGCGTTAAAAAATCAATCTATGTAACGAAGTGTAAAGTAAGCAAAAAGCTTATAAATAAATCGTTCCAGGGTTTTTACAAAACTCAACATACCTTGGTTTTATCGTGCCGACTTACTTAATGTGAAAGATTTAATTGTCTCTGATGAAAATGCTTAGATTATAAACGTCCAGATGTTAATATGTGTTTCGTCTGATTTAAATTAACGTATGGCGGAGCGAAGCTCTACCCACATTTTGTGCAAGTTGCGTAAGTCCTGGGATGGTTAAAGCAGTTATCAGTTATCAGTTACCAGTTACCACAGTAACAGGTAGGGGATTTGACCCCTACCTGTTACCTACCACTTGCGAGAAGTCGCTTCCTTTAACCCAAGATAAATACAT
>CASBQC010000166.1 GCA_949127805.1 Nostocales cyanobacterium PMM_0081 | reverse complement strand
GGGGAATGGGCAATGGGTAATGGGGAATGGGGAGGAGGGAAGTTAGAAATTTCTAATTCCTCACTCATAAGTCCTCACTCCTCACTTTTATTAATTACCAAATGTTATGCTGCTTTAGCATATTCAGAATAGATTACCTTTTGATAGTAATCTTGTAGCTGGCGTGTGGCAGATGCCCAGCCCCAACGTTCTGCTTCTTGTCGGGCGTTTTTACGGATGATTTCTCGTTCTTGTTTCTGTTCTAGAAGTCGAACAGTAGCGGTTATAGCACTTTGTATATCAGCTTCTGGTTCAAAAAGATACCCGTTCACTCCATCTGTAACAATATCAGGAATTCCGCCAGAACGAGCTGCTACCACTGGACACCCGGCAGCCATTGCCTCTAATAATACTAACCCTAACGTTTCTGTACGAGAAGGAAAAATAAAAGCATCGGCACTAGCAAAAGCAGAACCTAAATCTCTCCCGGTAAGATAACCGACAAAATTAGTGTTTGTCCCAGCAAAGTGTTTTTCGAGTGCTTGACGGTGGGGACCATCTCCCACCAATGCCAAACGCGCTGCGGGAATTGCCTCTAATATTGGTTTGATGCGCTCAATTTCTTTTTCAGCACCAAGACGCCCGACGTAAAGTAGCAGGTGGCTTTCTGGGTGGTTTTGCGATAAACGCGATCGCATTTCTTCACTCGCTAAATCTGGATGAAATAATTCTGTATCTACTCCTCTTTGCCACAAATTCACCCTTTCTATACCATGTGTGGTCAATTCCTCCATCATCACTGTAGAGGTACACAAATTCAACGCGGCTTGATTATGTCCCGCTTTCAGTAATTCCCATAAAAAACCTTCTAACATTCCCAAGCCATAATGGTGAAGATACTGCGGTAAGTGCGTATGATAAGACGCTACTAAGGGAATATTATGTATTTTGCTATGAAATATCCCCGCTAATCCCAAAACCGCTGGATTCACTACATGAATAACATGTGGCTGAAACTTTTCGAGTTCGTAGCCAATTGCTGGGCGAGGAAGTGCCATTTTTAACTCTGGATACAGAGGCAAGGGAAATCCCGTAACCCCGTATACTTTTGCTCCTTTATATTCAGTAATTCCACCTTCAGGGGCAATCACCATCACAGAGTCGCCGTTGCGCTGTAAATGGTCTATGGTGTGACTTAAGCGTGTCACAATCCCATCAACCTTGGGCAAAAAGGTTTCGGTGAATAAGGCAATTCTCATAAAAAACTATTCAGTAAAAACAGACAATCCCAGCTTTTGTTGGATTTCGATATCAATCACAGAGTAAACTGTTTCCCGGGGCGTAATCAATTCCGCATAGTCACTTTTGAAGTATGAAGTATGAAGTATGAAGTATAAAATTACCCCACTCATAAAGGGTCATGAAAAGGAAAAACTTGATTCTTTCGTCCACGCTTAGGTTGTATATGTAGGATTTTTTACTTCAAACTTCATCCTTTATCCTTCATCCTTTCTTCGGTCAGGTTTCCCCATTGAAATTAAGATGTTTTGTTAGGCAAGGTGCAAATGCCATGAATGCCAATAGCAACAATAACCCCACCTAACAAAACTCCGACACCTTCAGCAAAGCAATTTATTCTATGTCTGTTTTCTGCTGCTTCAGCAATTAGTAAGTCATTCACCGTCGAAGATGAAGACTTAGCCCTAAGCTGATAATGCTTGTAGCTAGCATCTAATACTACCCATTCCGGAATTAGGTAGTAGACGCTGATAGTGCTAGCTGCCATACCTGGTAGTATGACTAACAACCAGAGAATAAGCGATCGCATTGCTTCATCCTTTGCTATTGCGATGCCAAGAGACTTTCGGCATAATTTGCTTGTTGTCAACTCGGTTTTGGTACTTGACGGCAAAGTTTAACAGAGAATCAAGTAGAGAATCTGAGAGATAGTGGGGTTCTAAACCCAAATCTAACAGTTTGGTGTTTTTCGCGTTGAAGTAATGTTCTTCTTTTTCGACTCTGGGATTATCGATGTGATTGATTTCCACATTTAATCCCATCGCGTTTCCAGCTTTTTTCACCATTGTTGCCAAGTCACCGACGCTAAATAGTTCGGTAAATTGGTTAAATACACGGAATTCTCCTGGTTGTGCGGGGTTAGCGATCGCTAATTCCACACATCGCACTGTATCGCGAATGTCTAAGAAGCCGCGAGTTTGTCCACCTTTGCCATAAACAGTCAAAGGATGTGCGATCGCTGCTTGAATACAAAAGCGATTTAATGCAGTACCAAACACTCCATCATAATCCAGGCGATTAATCAACATTTCGTCCATCCCCGTTTCTTCGGTTAAGACGCCGTAAACTACTCCTTGATTTAAATCTGTTGCCCGTAAGCCCCAAATTCTACAAGCAAAGTGTATGTTATGGCTATCATGGACTTTGCTTAAGTGGTACATTGAACCGGGCTGTTTAGGATAGGGCAAAGTATCTTTACGCCCGTTGTGTTCAATCGTGATGTACCCTTCTTCTATGTCGATGTTGGGTGTACCGTATTCACCCATCGTTCCCAACTTCACCAGATGACAGTCTGGGAAATCTTCCCGCATAGCGTACAGCAAATTCAAAGTGCCGACTACGTTATTCACCTGTGTGACAACCGCGTGTTCGCGGTCAATCATGGAAAACGGAGCCGATCGCTGTTCGCCAAAATGTACAATTGCCTCAGGCTGAAATTTGTGCAGCGCAATGTTTAGAAATTCATAATTAGTGATATCTCCAACGAATAAGTCGATGGATTTACCAGTTAAATCATGCCAGCGCTGAATCCGGTGTTGAATTGGTGCGATCGGGGTTAAAGTTTCCACACCCAATTCATTATCCCAGTGCCGCCGCACCAAACTATCTAAAATCCCAACTTCATAACCTCGATTGGAAAGGTAAAGTGCAGTTGCCCAACCACAATACCCATCACCACCAATT
>CASBQC010000165.1 GCA_949127805.1 Nostocales cyanobacterium PMM_0081 | reverse complement strand
CCCCTTCTCCCCTCTCCCCAAATTTGGCTAGCGCTACCCCGAATTACGAAACCTGGGGAAAATTGGATTTTGCAACAGGTGCGTGATTGTAAAGCTGACGGTTATGTGGTGCGGAATTATGACCATTTACAATTCTTTGCACAAGAACGCTGTATAGCAGATTTCTCTTTTAACGTTGCGAATGCTTTAACGGCAGATTACTTTAAACATCGCTTTAGTTTAGAAAGGGTGACGGCATCGTATGATTTAAACATTAGCCAATTACAAGACTTGCTTAATAGTTGTCCTCCGCAATGGTTTGAGGTGACGATTCATCAACATATACCGATGTTTCATATGGAGCATTGTGTCTTTTGTGCGTTTCTATCTCAAGGGACAGACTATACCAATTGCGGAAGACCATGCGAAAAGCATGAGGTGAAAATCAAAGATAGGGTAGGATGTGAACACATTCTGCAAGCGGATGTAGGTTGTCGCAATACAGTATTTAACGGCACTGCTCAAACTGGAGCCGAATACGTACAGCGGCTATTGGAGCTTGGTTTGCAACACTTTCGCATTGAGTTTGTGAATGAGACACCCGAAGAAGTGACGCAAACGATACATCGCTATCAGCAACTGCTCCAAGGGGAAATTAAAGGTTCTCAACTTTGGCAAGAATTAAAGTTGCAAAATCAACTTGGTGTGACTCGTGGTCCGTTAGGATCGTCTAGAGGCTTAATTCAATAGACATCTGGTAGAAAAGACGTAGAGACGCGAAATTTCGCCCGAAAAGACGTAGAGACGCGAAATTTCGCCGTCTCTACAAGGGTTTTGGGCAACGGATAATTAAATTCGGTCGATGTCTATTGCAAGTCTTGCTATCTCCAAAAACTTTTGCACGGTGGGAGATGTATCGTTTTTTCGCCAAATTATGGCGATCGCTGTTTTTGGAGTCGGTTCTTGCACAGCCTTATATACTACTCCAGTTCGTTGCAGATTTTGCAGAGATTCTGGGACAATCGCAATACCCAAACCACCTGCAACTAAACTGACAATCGTTTGCATTTGAATCGCTTCTTGAGTGACATTGGGACTAAAACCCGCTTGCTGACAAAGACTGATAATTAAATCGTAGAGTCCGGGTGCTAAGATACGGGGAAATAAAATGAAAGGTTCATTTTTAAGCGATCGCAAACAAACATTACTATGATTTGCTAGCAGATGTGTATCAGGCAATGCTACCACCAACGATTCTTGAAAAATTATTTCAAAGTTCAATGTATCTTCTTCTACAGGTGGACGCACAAAACCGACATCAATTCGACTTTCCCGCAACCAACGAAACTGTTGATTTGTCGTTAGTTCATGCAACTCTAACCTTACTTGGGGAACGCGGCTACGAAATGTCCGCAAAACACTTGGTAAAATATTGTACGGTGCAGAACTAACAAAACCAACAACCATCTGTCCCATTTCCCCTCGACTGGTTTGCCTTCCAACTTGAATTGCCTGTTCTAATTGCTTGAATATTTGCTGCACTTCATCTAAAAAAACTTGTCCGGCTTCAGTTAATTGCACTTTTCGTTTCGTGCGGTGAAACAGTTCAAAGCCTAATTCTGTCTCAAGCTGACGAATTTGTTGACTTAAAGGTGGTTGGGCAATATGCAAGCGTTCCGCTGCACGTCCAAAGTGCAATTCCTCCGCTAAAGTCATAAAGTACCGCAAATGCCGTAGTTCCATTGCATAAAATAACTCATATCTTTTAAATATTAATCAAACCTAAAAAATATATGGGACATAATTAAAAATCTTTTCTATCGTAACTGGAGTTTAGACTAATGCACGACAAAATGACCCAGCAGTAGTGAGTTTACAAGTTACCAGACCTAATTTTTATCTCCCCATCATTATTAAAGTCTGACAAGTTTAACTTGACTACCTCAGCCCGTCGCAAGCCGGCACCGCTACAGATAGCGATTAGTGCAGCATCTCTAAATCCGGCGGGGGTGCGTAGCTTGCCGCCGTAGGCATCGCACTTAACAAACCCTCATTAATGAATCAATAAATGCTTATATGCCTTGGTGTAAACAGTTGAAACGCGATCGCACTACTACTGCCCTCTAACTTTGTGACGAGCGATCGCACCGCTGTCAGAGTTCCGCCTAACCCTTTGGTAAATAGGGTATGGTTCCTGCAATATCAGTGTCGTCGATTACACTAAGCCTGCTGATACTACCAGCTTGACGAGCTTGACGATATTTTGCATAGGCTGGATCGTTAACAAAAGCTTGTACTGCCTCTATAGAAGGAAATTCAAGCAAGGCAGCCACCGTTGTTCCTAGTCCCTCGCCTTCAATAGTCGTAATATTGCCACTGCGGGAAAGGTATTTCCCCCCATGATTATGTACGATATTGTGAACATTTTCTGTGTAGTCCGGAATCCAGGTATCATCAGTCACTTGAATATCTGCAATTAAATATACAGCCATGATACTTCTCCTTTAGTTAATTGGTTAGTTAACTATATTTGCTCTACTATTTATGGTCTAATACAGGCTGAGTATGTAGTTTTTCGGTTCATACCTCAATATTGTGCAAAGAATTTTTCTTTTCTTCGAGCGATCGCACCGCTACAACAAAGAACCAGGGCAATAGTACAGCCCCCAAAGGGGAAATTGTTAACTATAAATTTGTCGAAGGAGTTAGGGAGTTATTAATAGATTCCGTTCCTACCCCAGATGTGGATACAGTTTTGGAGGTAGTATCTCAGTATATTGCTCGCAAAGCTGGTATATCGATTAAAAATTTTGCAGCCCTGTTATCCTCTCATGCTGACTGGGATGAAAAAACACAACAGGAGATTATACCCTTTGCCGAGGTTGCTTCTCAGGTTTTACGCCGTTTAGGTGGAGAATATGCTGAATTAGCAGAAGAATTAGAACGAAAATCTCAAGTTATTCCTAAACCTCCAGACGTATCTAATAATTTTCCTGAATTACAAACTTTTGAGTTTGAAGTCGCAACTATCTCGATTGAGCATGATACAGGCTTCATCTCAGTGCAGCAACCAAAGAACTCAGAAAGCCAAAAACAGAGGATAGCTTTAATATCAATTCAGGGAGACCCTGCATCAAGTAACATTGGGACAGGAGAAACAGCCGGACAAGATATTTATGTTCGTAACGTCGGTGAAGCACTGGGTAAGCTAGGATGGCAAGTTGATATGTTTACCCGCAAAGTAAGTGCGAAGCAAGAAACGATTGTGCAACATAGCGAAAATTATCGAACAATTCGTTTACAAGCTGG
>CASBQC010000164.1 GCA_949127805.1 Nostocales cyanobacterium PMM_0081 | reverse complement strand
GCGTAGGTAATCGCCTGTTTTTGCAAAGCCTTAATGTAGTGCGATCAGCGATAGCTATGCCATCAGGCTGCTCGCTTTCAACAAAAGATTACCATAATATATAATAACTAACTATGAATATAGGTCAAGCTATGTTTACCAAACATATCGCAGAGTATTTCAACTTTCTCTCTCCTGGAGATATTAGACTGAAAAATTCCAGAATAGGAATTGAAACAATTCTTTATGAATACATCGATTGTGGACGCTCTCCAGAGGAAATTGCCCAAATATATAAGTCAATTTCCTTAGAACAAGTATATGCGACTATTCTTTACTATTTGCAAAACAAAGAAACTGTCAGTGCTTACATGAATAACTGGCTAGAACATGGTCATAGAATGAGAGAAGAACAGCGACTTAATCCCCCACCAGTATCAGAAAAACTCCGCCAACTCCGAACTGCAAGACAAGCCAAAAAACAAATACATGACGCTGAGATATCTGATTGATGAAAATGTCAATCCTCTATATCCAAATCAAATTAAACTATAGCATTTCCCAAAAAGAGTGAAGTACATCTTAAAACCTCACCCCCAACCCCTCTCCTTAATAAGGAGAGGGGAGATAAAGCACAGCTTTATCGGGGTGAGGTGTTTCTTGACGGTTGCTATTAGTGATATTTTTAAGCATTGGGAACCCATCAAAATTTAACTGTATGAACGCAATCGACGATAAAACAATTGTTAAAGATTATTTCAATTCCACAGGCTTCGATCGCTGGAGACGTATTTATGGTGATGGCGAAGTCAACAAAGTTCAGCTAGACATCCGCAACGGACATCAGCAAACCGTCGATACAGTTCTTAGCTGGTTAAAAGCTGATAACAATTTAGCAGAAATATCAATCTGTGATGCTGGATGTGGTCTAGGTAGTCTTAGCATCCCCCTAGCGGCAGATAATGCGAAAGTTTATGCCAGCGACATTTCTGACAAAATGGTGGAGGAAGCTAAGGATAGAGCTTTAGAAACTTTAGGACAAAAAGAAAATCCGACTTTTGCCGTCCAAGATTTAGAAGCGTTGAGTGGTAGTTATCATACCGTCATTTGCCTGGATGTTCTCATCCACTATCCCCAAGAAAAGGCAGACGAGATGATTTCTCATCTATCTTCTTTGGCACAGTCGCGGATAATTCTCAGCTTTGCGCCAAAAACCTGTGCTTTGAGTATACTAAAAAAAATCGGCAGTTTTTTTCCAGGACCAAGTAAAGCAACTCGTGCTTATTTGCATCGTGAAGCTGATGTCATGAAAATACTAGAAAAAAACGGCTTAACCGTGGAAAGACAATCAATGACTCGGACTCGCTTTTACTTTTCGAGAATACTGGAAGCTACGCGTAAGTGAGGTTAAGATCGCGGCGATATAGCTTTTATATTTTGCCCTTTCGATTATGAAATTCCTCACCAAAGTAACTGCTGGCTTTTTGCTTAGTTTCGGATTTATATGTTTGATGATGAGTACTTCTGCCTTATCGCAGTTGGCAGATAAAGACCAGAATACCTTAGAACAGCAAGAAGCGACAGATACTTTTTTTGTAGGAATCGCCTTCGGTGTGCCATTAGCAGCAGGGGGAGGATACATGCTTTGGGGATTGCGTCGAAGACATGAAAAATTGTTACGCGATCGCTTGGATTCTACTTTTTATCAAATGCTCAAAGCCGATAATGGTAGAATTACCGTCTTACAGTTGGCGATGGAAGCACAACTATCTGGGGAACAAGCGAAACAATATCTGGATCAAAAAGCTAAAGAGTTCAATGCCACTTTTGAAGCAAGTGATAAAGGAAACATTAGTTACCTCTTCCATCTTTAAGTAATTCCCCACTAAAAGCACTCCCCACTTTCTTAGTGGAAGCTTTTGGCAAGTGAGGCTAGAATCACAAACAAAGTTCATTTTTTAAAGTGGAACTATGAAGACAGCTGGAAAATTAGCTTCTGGATGGCTGCTTACACTCGGATTTATGTTTACGACGTTATCAGTCTCAGCGGTATTTAACAAAATCGCCATGCAAAACGCATCTCGGCGATTACCCGTAGATTATGATGAAGAATTTGTGGATACAAATGCTACCTATGCTGATGATAATGCTGCCGTAGGTGGTTTAGTTTTTGGCGTTCCTACCTTAATACTGGGGGGATGGCTAGCACTTGGATTGTACCGTGAAAGTCAGCAAGAGAAAAAAACGATTAATCAACAGGTGAGCGATCGCCTGCAATCTATTTTTTATCAAATGCTGACTGAACACAATGGACGCGTCACGGTTTTAAGGTTTGCAATGCAATCACAGCTACCAGCTGCGGTTGCCAGAGAATATTTAGATGAAAAAGCGCAAGAATTTCATGCTAACTTTAAAGTAAGCGAGGATGGGGCAATCTCTTATCATTTTGATGTTTAAACCCTAAGAGAGCGAAAATGAGATAACTCCATGACGCAAATTTTTTTGAGTATAGGTGCTATTTTGGGTGGTTTGTCCGTTGCGGGTGGTGCGTTTGCTTCCCATGCATTGCGGGAGAAAATTAGCGATCGCTCGCTGGAAATTTTTGAAACCGCCGCCCGTTACCAAATGTACCACGCTCTGGCATTATTGTTAGTAGCACTACTCTTGAGCATCTACCAAGAATCTCCGCCACCGACTTTGTTAGCAAGTGGGTGGCTGTTCATTATTGGGATTGCTTTGTTCTCAGGTAGCTTATATGCTCTATCGTTAACAAATGTGAAAATATTGGGAGCGATAGCACCACTCGGAGGTGCAGCTTTGATTGCCGGTTGGGGTGCTTTGGCTTTTGCCGCTTGGAGTTTAAAGTATTAAAGAGTTAGGAGTTAAGAGTTACTAAATCCTAACTCTTAACTCTCAAACCTATGAGTAAATCATGCAAAGCTGCCTTAGCTGTAGGTGCTTCTGGTAGTATACTGGTTTGAGATGCAATTTCCAGGCGATCGCGCAAGCGATTATATTCTTGTTGATAAAAAGTAAAATCAGCATCTGGTAAAACTGATTTTTCTACATTTGTCAGCTTCGCTGCGATTAAATCGGGAATGTAAGGTAAATAAAAAATTTTCTTCAGCCCCAATATTTGCAAATTTAATGGAAAAACCACAAAAGATAGCCTTTATGCTGGTGTAATCTAGCTTAAGCGTGATTTATTTTGATGTCGCTTCGTGTTTCACTAGCTTTGGTTGGAGGTTTGCACATAAGAATGCAAACTATCATAGGAAGTCATAGGAGGTTCAATGTCAATATCTAAAGCTCTCGGTAGTCAGGTTACTTCCCAAAAAAGAAGTGAAAAACGTTTAGAAATACAGCGTTTGTTAGAACCAACTTTCGTTGTTTCCTCTAGTGCTGGGAGTGATGTAGTTAAGGGATTAACTCAAACACCGAAATCTCTACCCCCTCGCTATTTCTACGACGATCGCGGATCTGAGTTATTTGAGCAAATCTGCGAGTTACCAGAATATTACGTTACGCGAACAGAAACGGCAATTTTACTTCATTGTGCTCATGAAATTGCCAAGATTACAGGGGATTGCGAACTGGTGGAACTTGGCAGCGGTAGCTCTACCAAAACCCGTATCATTTTAGATGCGTACAAGCATTTAGGCTATCCTTTGCGTTATCTGCCGATTGACGTGAGTGCAGGGATGTTAGAAAGTAGTGCCAAGCAGCTATTGGCAGATTATCCCACATTGGAAGTTCATGCGATCGCCGGAACTTATGAAATGGCTCTAGCGCAACTTTTACCAAAGCAATTACCCAGCAGAATGACTTGTTTTATCGGTAGCACCTTGGGTAATCTCAATCCTCAAGAGTGTGATGTGTTTTTATCGGAAATTAAAGACGCTTTGGAAGTGGGAGAGTATTTTTTATTGGGGGTAGATTTGCAAAAGCCGAAACACATCTTAGAAGCTGCTTATGATGACAGCCAAGGTGTGACGGCAGCCTTTAACCTGAATATGTTGGATCATTTAAATCGGCGGTTTGAGGGCAATTTTGACACGACGCAGTTTGAACACTTGGCATTTTATAACGAAACGGAAAATCAGATTGAGATGCATTTGAAAAGTCTGCACGAGCAAACTGTGGAATTACGCGCTTTAAATCTAAGTGTTCCTTTTGAGGAAAATGAAACAATTCTCACCGAAATATCCCGTAAATTCGACATCAATACCATTAAGCAACAACTTGCAGCAAAAGGCTTAATACCGCTTCATGTGTGGAGTGATGCAAATCAGTGGTTTGGTTTGTTACTTTGCCAATTGCAAGCATAGATAACAGCAAAAATATAATAGACATCTGGTAGAAAAGACGTAGAGACGTTCCGGACCGAACGTCTCTACAAGGGTTTAGGGCAACGCATAATAAGCATAGCGGTCGATATCTAATCGCGATCGCAAACTTGAGAAACGTCTGTTTGTATTAGACATAGGAGTGAAAAAGAATGTAGAGACTACCAAGTGCTACGTCTCTTGGGGTTTGGTTAACGCATAATTAATTTTCACTCCTATGTCTATTGGTGTTTTTTCAGGTTGGCGATCGCTTGAGTATTCTTTACTTCACAAAACCACATAATTAGGTAAAATTAGGGAAAGCAATTTCTGCGTTTGTTAAACAAAGGCATTTTTCTATTCCATGCAACTAAACGAGAGTGCATCCAAACTTCCCTTTGCCCCGCTAATGTTAATCGCACCCTTTTTTCTGTGGGGTACGGCAATGGTAGCAATGAAAGGAGTAATGCCCCACACCACACCGCTATTTATGGCAGGAGTGCGTCTGGTGCCTGCCGGGGTGTTAATCTTAATTTGGGTCGCATTTATGGGTAAACCCCAGCCTAAGGGTTGGGCAGCATGGCTGTGGATTACCTTGTTTGCCTTGGTAGATGGGGCATTATTTCAAGGCTTTTTGGCAGAGGGATTAGTCAGAACTGGTGCGGGGTTGGGGTCTGTAATGATTGACTCTCAACCCTTGGCTGTTGCTTTGATGTCTTTGTGGCTATTTCAAGAACATATCGGTTTGTGGGGATGGCTGGGATTAGCATTAGGAGTCACAGGTATTAGTTTAATTGGTTTGCCCCACGAATTAATTTTGGGACTTTTCTCAAATCATTCAT
>CASBQC010000163.1 GCA_949127805.1 Nostocales cyanobacterium PMM_0081 | reverse complement strand
GGGGAAGGGTCAATAGACTATTGACCATTGACTTTAGACTATTGACTATTGACTATTGACTCCGCAAAGCGGGTTAAAGACGTGGACTTATATCAGTTATTTAAAACGAAAACACCAATTATAGGCGTAGTTCACCTACTGCCGCTGCTGACTTCCCCCCGTTGGGGAGGTAGCCTAAAAGCGGTGATAGACCGCGCCGAACAAGAAGCAACAGCCCTAGCGAGTGGAGGCGTTGATGGGATTATTGTAGAAAACTTTTTCGATGCGCCGTTTACGAAAAATAAAGTAGATCCAGCGGTTGTGAGTGCCATGACTATAGTGGTGCAGCGGATACAGAATTTGGTGACACTGCCTATAGGCTTAAATGTTTTGCGGAATGATGGATTAAGTGCGATGGCGATCGCTACCTGTGTCCGGGCGCAATTTATCCGTGTCAACGTCCTCACAGGCGTCATGGCAACCGATCAAGGATTAATTGAAGGTGAAGCACATGAATTATTGCGCTATCGACGGGAGTTAGGCAGCGATGTGAAAATTTTTGCTGATGTGTTGGTCAAACACGCCCGTCCTTTAAGTTCCCCAAATCTCACCGTCGCCGTGAAAGATACAATTGAAAGGGGTTTGGCAGATGCCGTGATATTGTCTGGCTGGGCTACTGGCAGTCCTCCGAACGAAGAAGATTTAGAATTAGCTTCGGGTGCAGCAAATGGCACACCAGTATTTATTGGTAGTGGAGCGAGTTGGGAAAATATTGCTACACTATTGCAGGCAGCAGATGGTGTGATTGTTTCCAGTTCCCTAAAACGCCACGGTCGTATCGAGCAACCAATTGACCCGATTCGTGTAAGTCAATTTGTCGAAGCCGCGCATCAAAGTTGGAACTCAAAAGTTGAAAAAAAATCAATTTTAATTGGTTAGGAGTTGGTAGTTAATGGTTAGTAGTTAGGAGTTAGGAGTTAAAAGTTAAAAGTTAGGAGTTAGAAGCGCGGGATTTTCCAATCAACAACCAACAATCAACAACTAACAACTAACAACTAACAACCAACCAACAACTAACTATTCCCAATCCTCATTCACCGTTATTTAGGTTATGATTCGCCGTCGTTCTACACCTTGGATTCAAAGATGGTCGCGTATCTTGATTGCCGCGATCGCCACATGTGGTGCCTTGACCACAGCTTATCTGACGTTTGAAAAGTTAACAGGAGGCAATGCCAATTGTGTCGCACAGGCTGGTGCCAAAGGCTGTAATGATGTTCTTTCTAGTCCTTGGGGAACAGTTTTTGGTCAGCCATTAGCCTTGTTTGGATTTTTGGCATACACCAGTATGTTGATATTTGCTTTGGCTCCCTTGGCAATTAAAGGAGCCGAAAATAAAGACAAGCATCAAAAGCTGGAAAATGTCACATGGTTGCTACTGCTAGCAGGAGCGATCGCTATGACAGTTTTCAGCGGCTACTTGATGTACGTGCTCTTCTTCCAACTAAAAGCTGTCTGTCCTTACTGTATTGGTTCAGCTTTATTTTCTCTCAGTCTTTTAGTGCTGACACTTATGGGTCATGTTTGGGAAGATTTGGGGCAAATATTTTTTACGGCAATTATTGTTGGCATGGTGACGCTAATTGGGACTTTAGGCGTTTATGCTGGTGTCAATCCATCAGGTGCGATCGCTGAATCAACTTCTGGCAAACCTGTACAAATTAGCTTTACACCAACAGTAGCGCCAAATCCAGAATTCGGTTGGGAAATCACCACCAAATCTGCTAAATCCGAATTAGCACTAGCACGCCATTTGGCGAAAATAGGTGCTAAAGAATACGTTGCTTATTGGTGTCCTCACTGCCACGAACAGAAGCTACTTTTTGGTAAAGAAGCTTATAAAGAAATCGAGACCAATAATGTCAAAGTTGAATGTGCTGGTGATAGCCCAAAAGGTAAACCAGAATTGTGTAAAGCCTCTAAAGTTCAAGGTTTCCCCACTTGGATCATCAATGGTAAAAGCTATGGGGGAGTGCAAAACTTGCAGGAACTAGCAACAAATTCTGGTTACACAGGTTCGACAAATTTTAAGTATTTTAAGTAATTGTTTCGACAAGTTTATTTTCGGTGACTTTGGTTTCACCTGAAAAAGTCAACTGAATGCAGCCGATATATCTGCTTTTAGTTGACTTTTTTGTGTTTGTTTAAATTTATACAGTATATTTCAGGTAAATCAGGTACATGCATAAAACCCAAAACCCGCTCTGAGACGTTCCACCGGAACGTCTCTACGTCTTTTCACAGTATTACGTCTCTATGAGGATTTGGGGCTTAACACCAACGGTATTGGCTTATAACTACAGTAAAGAGAGAATATTTGTCCCAATTAGGTAATGGGAATGAATAAGCAACTAGGCAAGGGTTTTGTGAAATTACTGTTTAGACACAAACAACCGCTTGCTCGAAAACACAGGGAATTGATTACTGCCTTCTGCGTAGCAATCTGCATCTTAGTTTTGCGCTCTTTCGGATTACTGCAATCCTTAGAGTGGGCAGCCTTGGATCAATTTTTCCGCTTACGTCCAGATGAAGCTGAAGAAAATCGCATCACTATTGTAGCGATTGATGAAGCTTCTTTGCGCCAGGTGGGTTCTGGGCCCATTCCAGATAAGGCGATCGCACAACTGTTAGAGAAACTAAAAGCCCACAAACCTCGTGCTATTGGTTTAGATATATATCGAGATTTGCCAGTTGAACCAGGACATTCCAATCTAGTTAAGGCTTACAAGTCTACACCAAATTTAGTTGGCATTGAATTACTAGGACATAACAAAAATACTATTGTTTCAGCCCCACGGGAACTAAGCGATCGCGATCAAGTTGGTTTTAATAATGTGGTGTTAGATGGTGATGGCAAAATACGTCGCAGCTTGTTGTATTGGCACGATGTTGATAATCAAGCGCACAAAAGTTTTGCCCTAAAGCTGGCTTTACTGTATTTAAAGAACGAGGGTATTTTTCCCCAGAAAGCAGCCGGCAATTATGACAATTTGCAGTTGGGTAAAGCGGTATTTCATCGTTTTAAACCGAATTATGGTGCCTATGTAGAAGCTGATAGTAGAGGCTACCAAATTTTATCTAACTTTCCCAAACCAGCCTGCAACAACTTGCAACTAGAATCCTGTCCTTTTCGTCAGGTTTCTTTCATAGATGTGCTAGCTAACCGAGTACCAGAAGACTGGATTCGCGATTCTATTGTGCTAATTGGTTCCACTGCGCCGAGTCTCCCAGATGATGTGTTAATACCATATTCCAGCCGTTTGATGGGGACGGTTCAGCCTGTAGCTGGCATCAAATTACAAGCCTATTTTATCAGTGAATTGATCGCAGCCGCCCTTGAAAGACGACCTTTATTAAAAGTTTGGTCTGATGAAATCGAATGGTTGTGGATTTTTGCCTGGGCTTATTTGGGAGTTGCTACCAGACGGCGAATACAACGCCCTTGTATTAGTGCTTTAAGTATAGTTGTTTGTTGTTTGCTGCTAACTGGTTATGCTTACGTTGCTTTTCTTGATGGTTGGTGGATACCAATCTTACCTTGCTTGCTAACCTTTTGCGGTTCATCTGTTGTGCTAACTTATCAAATCGCCCACATACAAGAAGAGTTAAAACGCTCTAAAGAGTTTTTAGGTCAAGTCATTAATACGATTTCCGATCCAATTTTTGTCAAAAATGAAAAACATCAATGGATTGTTTTAAATGAGGCTTATTGTCAATTTCTGGGTTATCCCAAAACTATGTTAATTGAAAAGTCAGACTATGATTTTTTTCCCAAACATGAAGCTGATGTTTTTCGCCAACAAGATAATCTGGTGCTTTGGAGTCAAGAACCCCAAGAAAATGAAGAAGAATTTACTGATGCTGTTGGTAAAACTCATCTGATTGCTACTAAGCGATCGCTTCACAAAGATGCCGCTGGTAATTTCTATTTAGTTGGTGTCATTCGTGATATTACGGAACGCAAGCTGATAGAAGAAGAATTAAAGGACACTGCTGCTAAGTTATCCCAATCAAACAATGAGTTAAAACGCAAAGAAGACCAGATGCGTTATCTTGCCTATCACGATCCGCTGACGGGTCTACCCAATCGCAAATATTTCGCCGAACAACTTCAACAGTCGTTAGAATGGGCACAAAGTAACAATTTGTTACTAGCACTGCTGTTTATTGATTTAGATGGCTTTAAGCAAATTAATGATACTTTAGGACACGACATAGGCGATCGCCTGTTGGTGACGATTGCCCAGCGACTTAACAACTCTTTACGCGGCACTGATACCGTTTCCCGTTTGGGTGGTGATGAATTTACTGTGATTTTACGCGCCATTTCCAATATCAAAGTTGCCGCAAGAGTCGCCGAAAAAATTCTCACAACCATTGCCAAGCCAATTGTTTTCGAGGACTATACTACCAGAGTCTCCGCCAGTATTGGCATCAGTATTTATCCAATTAACAGCCACGACTGCGAAACCTTGGTTAAACAAGCAGATACCGCGATGTATTGTGCCAAGCATTTAGGTAAAAATCGCTATGAATTTGCATAAAAAACTCTAAAACCCTGTAGAGACGTTACATGTAACGTCTCTACAATATAGGCAATAAACTTGACCTGTCACAGGAAAACATAAATATCAACTCCTAGTCACCGAAAGAGCGATCGCTTATTTTAGGCACGCGCATTGCCTACTACTTCCCTTTTTTTGGTCAATATATATCTTTTGGCTGATGTTAAAAGCAGTTTTATCAGATGTAGACGTATAAATATATATAACTTTTGACTGATGTCAATAGCAGTACTTTCAGAATATTTATTAAATGTTAAGAGTAATTGAAGTTAAGCAGTCAGGTATCGCCGATTTTTATTTACACATAACAAATAAAAATTTAGTTATTTACTGAAAAATTAATCAGACTCTTGAAGATAATAAAAAAACAGGACTAAATCAAAATGCAAGGTAATATATCAAGACAAATAGAAACAAGTTTAAAAATTGCGAGTGCTGTAGTATTTTGTATTGGCTCTGCCTTGATAATCCCCAAAGTTGCCCATGCAACAGAAGTTTTAAGCAGTTTGGCTGCTAATAATGTTAGGGTGATTGAGAGCAATTCTCAGACATTAAATACTACAAACTTAAATACTAAATCAAGTAGCGATATTTACGAACCGCCAAATAATGGTAGTCCTGATAGTGAACATGGTACTGGCACACGTTAAGAAATTAAAAATTTCCCAAATTAAAAGTTTATAAAATTAAGTTGATAAATAGGCAAGCAGAAATAAAGATAAGTTGCTTTTTTTCTACACCT